>NZ_JBEOPN010000033.1:0-54988 GCF_040310085.1 Shewanella sp. S1-58-MNA-CIBAN-0166
AACTAAGCCACAACTCAATATTACGAATGCTGAGTTTGGCGCTATTGTTGTTATGGCTTAAACCGATCTCAGGTTAAATAGATAAATTGATTATGGTTATGTAAAATATTTGTAGCAGTTCTCAGGTTTTAGAATAAAAAACGCTTTGGAAGCAAAGAAGTCTAGACGTCTAGATTGACAGCGGCGAACAGTTCTCTTATTCTTGGCACAACTTGTTATGATGTGACTGCAATATTTAGCACCTTTGAATCTGTTGTTAAATAATCACCGATGACCGAGATTGTGTCGTACTCGCTTTTCTCATCCAACAATCCCTATTCGTTAAGATAAAGAGAGATCATTTTGACCAAAGCTACTTCATCAGTTACCACAGCAGGAAACAGCCCGGCATCGTTTGTGGCGTTATTACCGTTATTTTTGTTTTTAGGATTATTTATTGGCGCAGGCTTATATTTTCAAAGCCAAGGTGTTGATTATGCGTTCTATCAATTACCCAGTGTGATTGCGATTCTCCCTGCCATCGTGTTGGCAGTTTTGTTGTCGAAACAGAAAATAAATAGTGCGATAGAAACCTTTATTGAAGGTATTGGCCATAGCAATATTATAGCCATGTGTTTAATTTATTTATTGGCAGGCGCATTTGCTGCAGTGGCTAAAGCCACTGGTGGCGTTGATGCCACCGTTGCGCTTGGCTTATCGTTTATCCCATCAAATTTATTATTGCCAGGTTTCTTTGTTATTGCCGCTTTTATCGCGACCTCAATGGGTACATCTATGGGCACCATCGCGGCGGTAGCACCAGTGGCACTAGGTGTCGCAGACCAAGCACAAATTGATTATGCCTTAATGGCGGGTGCGGTGATGTCTGGTGCATTATTTGGAGACAACTTATCGATTATTTCTGATACCACGATTGCGGCAACACGTACTCAAGGTTGTGAAATGAAAGACAAGTTCCGTGAAAACTTAGTATTTTCGATACCGGCGGCGATCCTCACCTTGATTGCTTTTTCGATTGTCGGTCAAGGACAAGCGGATATTGCAGCTCAGGACATCGAAATATTAAAAGTATTACCGTATTTAACCATTCTGGTGCTAGCTGTGATCGGTTTAAACGTCTTTGTAGTGTTGTCGTTAGGGATTGTACTTGCTGGCATGACAGGCGTGCTGAGCTCGGGTTATAGCGTTATTCAATTTGGTAATGATATTTATACTGGTTTTACTAATATGCAGGAAATTTTTATTCTGTCGATGTTAGTCGGTGGTTTAGCGGCGTTAATGCAGCAACAAGGCGGATTAACCTTTGTCAGTAAGCAAATTGAAGGTTTAATCAGTCGCTTTTCAAAAGCCAATGGCGAAGCATCAAGTCGTGCGGCAGAGTTAGGCATGGCAGCGATTGTTGCCGCCACTAATACCTGTGTTGCTAACAATACAGTATCGATAGTGGTCACCGGTGACATTGCTAAAGAGCTTGCTGAAAAACATGGGGTATCGCCAAAACGAGCTGCGAGTATTTTAGATATCTTTGCATGTATTATTCAGGGATTAATTCCACATGGTGCCCAAGCATTATTAATTGCCTCGGTGTTTACCATCAGCCCATTAACTGCAGTGTCTAATGCTTGGTACTGTATGATTTTGGCCGTTGTAGCAGTGATAATTGTAATATTGCGTCAACGTAATTAAATTGGCTACAGGGTAAATCACACTGTCGCTAAGGTTAACAAGATTAAGGTTAAGGTGACGATTTAGCCACTATTGCAACCAATGCCCAGTCAGTAACGATTGGGCATTTTTATTTTTGGTTTAAGTTTTTGGTTTAAGTTTTTGTTTAAATTTTGGTTTAAATTTTGGTTTAAGTTTCGGCTTAGGTTTAGTTTTTTGGTTATGTGATTATCGGCTTTTACTTTTTGGCTTTCCGCGTTAACATTCTCATCCCATTTTTGACATAAGTATCGTTCAGTGACAGATAGAGTCCGTAATTATGATTTACACCTAGTGATTGTATTTATGTCATTGGCTGCGGCTGTAATCTGCTCTTTTGGTGTAGGAAGTGCGTTAATCGTGCAAGCCGACGGCATCAATTTGGACATGTTGATGATCCGCCCCGATACGCTTGGCGATTATATGCATTCGTCGTTTGCAATCGTGTTTAATTTATCACTATTAGCAGGTGGCTCATGCTTCTTACTCGCCATGGTGGCGGTGTTTAATACTTTCCCTGATTTACTGAGCCGCTACATCGCCATTATTGGTGGCGTAGTGGGTGTGAGTATTGTGCTAATGGGTGTGTTTCCGATTAACTTTCTAGACTTACACCGTAAAGCGTCGACGCTTTATTTATTCAGTACTATTTTTTTGCATTGTATTTGCCTACTTGATTACTTTAAACCTGGCAGCACGATGACCAAGCGAATGCTTAGTTTGAGCATTATTTCACTGTGTAGTGGGTTATTATTATTGACGCTGTTTGATTGGAGCCAGTTGGATTTTGCCGAGTGTTCGGCCGATTTACCTCAGTATTGTATTGTGTCCTCAGCCATGTGGACATTAACGCAAGCGAATATTCTATGGTGTATTTGCCTTGGGTTAAGCCTACTGACAACCATTAAAACTCAACAACATAGTGTGTATCAATTTCTCGAAACCCGTTAACGTCTATTTATTCTTGCTTGAGTACTATCTATGACATCAATGCGATTAAATCTATGACATCAATGCGATTAAATCTATGACATCAATGCGATTAAATCTATGACATCAATGCGATTAAGTCATTATTTGGCGGTGTGTGGTGTGGCGTCAAGACGCCAAGCTGCACGGCTTATCGACAGTGGTCGAGTGAGTATTAATCATCAATTAGCTAAACACACTGATCGAGTTAACCTTTGCGAAATCGAGACAATTCTAGTAGACGATAAACCGATCCTTGCTGTGCAAGATAAACAGTATTGGCTATATCATAAGCCTGTTGGAATTGATTGCCGTTTATTAGTTGATGATCCTCACAGCTTACTGCATGTATTACCTGAGTTACCAAGGTTGTATCCTGCAGGGCGTTTGGATAAAGATTCTCGTGGTTTGCTACTACTCACTAATGATGGTCAATTAACGCAAGCGCTCATGCATCCCGATTATTATCATCCTAAGACATACGTAGTCCAAGTTGATAAACCTATTAGCGCTAGTTTTCTATTGATGATGACAAAGGGTGTTAGTTATGGCGATGTGCAAACTCGACCATGCGAAGTTCGGCCATTGAGCCTGGCGAGTGCAGAAGACAGGTTTGAGATTGTATTAACCCAAGGATTAAATCGGCAAATACGCCGTATGTGCAAAGCATTAGGTTACAAGGTGATTGATTTAATGCGAACACAATTATTAGATATGCGTATTGATGAGCTTGCAGAAAAAACAATGCGGCCATTAACGGCCGCAGAGTTATTGAGTCTTAAACGTGCAGTAAACTGAACCTTATCTAACGATTTCCATTTCAGCTAATAAGTTGTCAGCATTATCTAAATACTGCATTACCCATAGCATGTAGCGGCTGTCTACTTGGATAGAACGGTTGCTTTGCGCGTCGTATCCCCAGTCTCCAATGATACTTTCGTACACACCATCAAACAGTAAACCCACTAGTTCAGCACGACCGTTTAAGGTTGGTGAGCCTGAGTTACCACCCGTTGTGTCTAGGGTAGATAAGAAGTTAACCGGTACAGAGTCAACCGCTTTGACGTAGTAATCGCCGTATTGCTTTTGTTTAATCAGCTCAAGTTGTTTAGCTGGCGCATCGAAAGGATCAACACCAGTGTCTTTGGCTAAAATGCCTTCTAAGCGGGTAAAAGGCACCGCCACTAAACCATCCTGTGGAGAATAACCTTTCACGTTTCCGACCGTTACACGCAGGCTTGAGTTTGCATCAGCATAAACAGGTTTTCCTAACTCGCGATTGTAGGCAATGATAGCGTCCATATATTGTGGACGTACTTTCATTAAGTCACCTTCTAATTGCTTTTTCTCTTTCTCACGCGCCATGTCAGCATCATAAGTTTGTACTGCAAATTGAATGAATGGGTCGTTAGATGCTTTAAAGTCGGCAACCGATTTGTTCATCCATGCTAAGCGAGTTTCTTTGTTATTTAGCTTGGTGTTGGCGTACATTTTATCGAGTGTTTTAGCTAATGCTTTAGCATCGAACTTGCTGCTAATACCAAAGGCTTTATCTAAAGCGGCTGAATGCTGCTCTGCAGGTAGTGCAGCATAACGTGTCAGTAAATCGGCTAGCAGGGCTTTATCGACACTGGCAGCATAACGGCGATCAATACGTTCCATGCTTGAAGTGAAGTTGGTCATGTCACGTTCTTGGTAGCCTGGTTCACGTGCCATATCAGCTAAGGTTTTCTCATTAGCTAAGCGATACAAATCACGTGCGGTAGTGACCATAGTGGTGTAACCGATGTAACCTAATAAAATGTCACGTTGCTGATTTTGCTGACTCTTTGCCACTAACTTTTCTAAGCTTGATAGTGTTTCGCCATATTGCTGTTGGCGTTTTTTATCTTTACCAATCCAGTTTGCTAAATCGCTTTCTATTTTCTCACGATCAGCGAGCATGGTTGATTTTCCATAATACTCAATCATCGAGGTAAAGTTTTTAGCATAATTAGCTAAACCAGCAATCAAGCTTTCGTATTTAATCCGTTCGTCGCTGCCTTCAGAAGCTGTTTCTTTGATGATGCTAATCATGCGCTCTTGTAGGACTTTGCCTTCTGGATAAGCCCAATTAAACTGATTGTTAACTTCATCGGCTGTGCGGTAACGGTTGGTACGGCCAGGATAACCAGCAACCATCACAAAGTCGCCATCGCTAACGCCTTTAGCTGATACTTTTAAAAAGCTTTTTGGCTCGTACGGTACATTGTCTTTGCTAAAATCGGCAGGCTTGCCGTCTTTAGATACGTAAGCACGATAAAATGAGAAGTCTCCAGTATGACGAGGCCACATCCAGTTATCGATATCACCGCCGTATTTGCCCACGCTAGCGGCTGGGTTATAGGCTAAACGTACGTCACGAATTTCTAACTGCTTAACAAGATAATATTCTAGGCCGCCATGGAAACTATACACCTGGCAACGGTAACCATCTTCTTTTTCACATTCAGCAACTAAGGTTTTTTCTTGTAGTTCTATACCTTTATAAAACTCATTACCCACTTTATCCATCTGGTTTGCTTTAACTTTATCAGTAACATTGGTTACCGCTTCAGTTACAAAAATACGTGAACCAGGTGTCGCCGGTAATTCTTCTGCGTAAGTTTTGGCTAAAAATCCGTCTTTAAGGAGGTTTTTTTCTGGGGTTGAGTTGTACTGAATTGAGCCATAGGCACAGTGATGGTTGGTAACCACTAAGCCTTTTGGCGACACAAATGATGCGGTACAACCACCCAGGCTGATAACGGCATTCATTGGGAATTCGGTTAATTTTGAAATTGAATCAGCGCTTATTTCTAAGCCTTTTGCTTTAAGTTCATCAGCCATAGCGGGAAGTTGATGTGGTTGCCACATACCTTCATCTGCCGCAGCGCCAAAGCTGGCTGCCATAGCGACAGTTAATAACCATTTTTTCATTATAATAATTCCATTTGGGGTGTTCACGGGTAATCAATATTGCCGTAAGTCGTGTCGATTTCTTGTTTAATCATCTAGGTCAATGTTGGCGGACTATAAAAACGTCGGACCATAAAAACAAAAAAGTCAGGCTAAGCCTGACTTTAACAAATGTTTTACTATCTTAACAGCGTTTGAAAAACTCGCTTACAAATCCACTTTATCAGTCATCCGATTTAGGCTAATGCCACCATCAACTGCGCCACAACAATTAATGTGCCGAGCAATCCTGCGGCGATAAGCCCCAATGTGCCACCAGACACTTGATAACCGCCCATTTTCTGCGCGCGTTGCTTTAATGCCATCGCAATGGGTAAATAGATAATCATCACCACTAATGGAATGGCTGCAAAACCAAGCACTTTGAAAAATCCGTCTGGGTAGTAAAGCGCACATAACAGCGGCGGTATAAAGGTTATCAACCATGTTTTAGCACGACCAACAGCGTCATCTTTAGCTCGGGTCAGTTCGGCGACATAATCAAATAGGCTCATGGTGACACCTAAAAATGAGGTCACCAATGCAAGGTTGGCAAACAGATCAATTGCTTGGCTGATAATGTGTGACTGGGCTAAGCCTTGCAAAGCAGCAACCAGTTTAGGCAGTGAACCACCAAAGCTATGAACTGTTTCGCCGCCTAAAGAACCTAGCGTTACGAGCAACCACAGGATGTAACAAACCAGTGGAATGGTCGATCCTATTAATAACACTTTTCTAAGTGATGCAGCATCACCTTCTAAGTAGCGCACAATGGTGGCAATACACACATGGAAACCAAATGAAGTGAATACCACTGGGATGGCTGCTAACCATAATTGTTGCAGGGCGGTGCCCGAAGCCACATCGGTTGAATAATTGTTTAATGCACTGATTAAATTAACGTCTGGTAATAGAAATGCCACCACAATGACCAGCAGCACCACCATCGAAGTAAATAAAATACGTGATACTTTATCAATCCATTTAACACCAATGGCAATCAAGCCACCAAAAATAACCGTAAACAGTATGACGGCGACTTGGTTGCTCATGTTAATGCCGATGGGTTGTAAACGGGTTTCTAATAGCGATGACCCTCCCATTAGATACACCATGGTTAAGGCGAATAATAAGCTAAGGAATGAGCCACCTTGAATGAGCTGGCCGACTTTGCCCAGTGTTTTACCGGTAATGGCATGGACGTTATCGCCGACACCACTATGAAGATTAATTTCTAACATCAGTAACGAGGTGTAAGCCGATAAACCCCAAATAACCACTAATAAGATTAATGCGGGGATCATCCCCAAAGCAGCTGTTGCTAATGGTAGCGCTAGCATGCCTCCGCCAATTGCCGTTCCCGCGACAATCGAAATAGAACCTAAAGTTTTAAAATTCACAGAAAACGTCCTGTTTAATTATTATTTTATTTGTGTCGGACATTAGCAGAAGGGTGACAGAGCAGGCAAGGATCTTTGACTGTTAAAGGCTAACAGCTATGTTTATAAACAATTACACAACAATAGACCAAACTTTTTTACACGTGATTATTGCAATAGCGTAGCATTACGGCGTTACGAGTAGGGTAAGGTTATTTATATGTCGAATTTACAATGTAAAATGAGTGCGTTGAATAAAATTATTTAATCGTTATAATGCGACTTGTTTTAGGGGAGTAGCTAATCTTGTCTTGCTGTTATGGCACACAAGATGTCTGTATCAACATAATTGGCCTCACGCCATGGTGCAGACAGTAACACACTGTTAATCAGTGATTTTACCAAGCGAGACCTAAGCACAGTAACTGCATCAAGGGGTATGCGGTGGCTCGTGCTTAGTTGTCATTTACCCCTAGGAATATCACATTGGAAGCTTTATTCGCCTCAACTCTTACTGTTGCCATCGCTGAAATAGGCGACAAAACTCAATTATTAGCCTTACTGCTCGCGGTGAGATTTAGCAATAAAACCGCTATAATCTCAGGCATTTTGTTCGCCACATTATTAAATCATTTTCTTGCTGCATGGCTAGGTCAATGGGCCATTGCGTGGATTGATCCACAATGGGCGACCTATCTGGTGGCCGGGTCATTTTTTGCTATTGCACTATGGGTGCTGATACCCGATAAAATGGATGATGATGATAATCGCTTCTATAAACTCGGTGCTTTTACTGCGACGTTTATTTTGTTTTTTATTGCTGAAATAGGGGATAAGACTCAAATTGCGACAGTAGTCTTAGCGGCAAAATACCAAGCACTGACATGGGTTGTCATCGGCACGACATTGGGAATGTTAATTGCTAATGTCCCAGTTGTGCTGGCTGGGCATTTTAGTGCTAACAAATTGCCCATGAAACTGATTCATCGCGGTTGTGCTGTGTTGTTTGCGCTACTTGGGGTCGCTACACTGCTGTGGTAAAAGGAGGTTCAATGTCCGATAACCAAGTTCTTGATGCAGATACTGCCCGCGGGTTGCCCTGGGTTGTTGCCATTGCTTTTTTTATGCAGTCACTCGATGGAACGATCCTTAATACTGCATTACCCGCTATGGCCAGTGATTTAAATGAAGACCCGCTGCGTATGCAAGGCGTGATTATCGCTTACATGCTCACCGTAGCATTGCTGATCCCTGCTTCTGGCTGGATCGCTGATCGCTTTGGCACCAAAAAAATCTTCTTTGGTGCGATCTTATTGTTCAGCTTTGGATCATTGCTTTGTGCATTGTCCAATTCATTAGATATGCTGATTGGTGCTCGGGTGGTACAAGGGTTAGGTGGTGCTTTAATGTTGCCAGTCGGCCGACTTGTAGTGCTGCGGGAATATCCACGTTCGGAATTGGTACGGATTATGGGCTTTATCACCATCCCCGGTTTACTGGGGCCACTGCTTGGTCCAACGATGGGCGGTTGGATGGTGCAATACTTGACATGGCATTGGATCTTTTTAATCAATCTGCCTGTCGGTGTAGTCGGTTGTTATGCGGTGTGGAAGTTCATTCCAGATCTTCGTGGTAAGGAAAAATCACGTTTCGATAGCTTCGGATTTTTGTTGTTTGGGGCTGCGATGTTATTGATCACCATCGCTATGGAAGGACTCGGCGAACTGCACTTGCCACACTTACGGGTGATGTTGCTGTTATTTGGTGGTATGGCGTGTTTGATAGCATATTGGCTGCGGGCTGGTCGTATTAGTCATCCACTGTTTTCGCCATCGCTATTCAACACCAAAACATTTGCTATTGGTCTTTTTGGTAATCTGTTTGCTCGTTTGGGCAGTGGTGCATTGCCATTCTTGGTGCCGTTGTTGCTGCAAGTTGCACTGGGTTATTCACCATCTCAGGCTGGAATGAGTATGCTGCCGCTGGCCGCTGCAGCAATAATGGCCAAATCAGTGGCTCGACCGATTATCGAACGCTTAGGTTATCGAGTAGTGCTTACCGCGAATACTTTGGCGCTTGGCGTTATGCTGGCGACCATGGGCTTGGTTAGCGAACAAACTCCTTACTGGTTGCTATTAGCTCTGTTGGCGATTCTTGGCGCGATTAACTCGTTACAATTTACGGCCATGAATGCCGTGACCTTAATAGATCTTGATGATGTTAATGCCAGTAGCGGTAACAGTCTATTGTCGGTAGTAGGTCAATTATCATTAAGTTTAGGGGTTGCGTGTGCAGGTGCTTTGCTCGGTGGCTTCAGTACCGATGTCGGCAGCGGTACAGCGGGAACGGTACTTGGCGCTTTCCAACTGACTTTCGTTACCGTTGGTCTTATGACAATGTTAGCCGCAGTGATATTTTCGCAATTATCTAAAGACGATGGCCGTCGGATAACCCATTCATAACAGTGCATCATTTCGCCGATTTCGGATAAAAAAAGGTATTTTGCGATTATTTATAACGCGGTATTTTTACCAAAATGATGCTCTGAATATGACACAGATAAACCTCAATTTTAATTTCCCATTAGTTTTTTGTGCAGTCCGGCACACACTTCATTGTATGGTTGGTTAAAATATAAGCATGCATAAGCTTTATGGATAGCCGTGTGCATGTAAATGTGTAAGCGGATGGTAAACGGATAATAAGCTGATAGTTAAAGGAGTCACGATATGGATATGAAGAAACATGGTTTATCGATAGGCATAAACCGAATTGAAAATGTGTTTTTTGTGACATTAAAAGCCATTGGCACATTAACCCACGAAGACTATCTCGTCATTACCCCTATGCTAGAGGGGGCATTAAGCCAAGTTGATCAACCTAAAGTGAGTTTGTTTCTCGATGCTACCGAGCTCGACGGCTGGGATTTGCGCGCCGCGTGGGATGATTTAAAGCTGGGGTTAAAGCACAAATCTGAGTTTGAAAGAGTGGCCATTTGGGGCAATAGAGATTGGCAAGAATGGGCGGCCAAAGTCGGTAGTTGGTTTATTGCGGGCGAGATAAAATATTTCGACGATGAAGATGATGCGTTGAAATGGCTTCGATACTAATACGATGTTCAAGGTATGTTTATCTCGAATGATGCCTATATCTTTACCGTTGTGATGGCATGATTAACCCTAGGAACAGATTCTCTAGGGCTATAAGCATTTACGCAGTGGTATTAACATTGTGACCACTGTTGCCAACGGGCTGCGGCGCAGGTGGTTGCGCTGCTTCAATGAGCTGCAATGCCATTTGACCTTCAATCTTTTGCTGTTCTTTAGCCATTACGGCCACTTTTAAGCTGCTGCCAGAATCAATCGTTGTTGGCATTGAAGACGGTGAATTAACACTAATTGACATGGTTAACCTTAATATAAAGTCGGATGGTAATAGTATATCGGCTGAAAATCGAAGTGCTTGACACATTTTTGCTAAAAAGCATTCGTTGAGCTTTTTTTGATTATAGGTTGCGCACAACCAATGTTATAATTAACTCATATTATTGGTTAGTGGAGTGAAGCCTATGTCTAGTAAAGCGCTTACTGAGTCTCAATTACCTTCAGCGCAAAACCCGCTAGCACTTGAAAATCAAGTGTGTTTTTCATTGTATAGTGCGACTAATGCGATGATCCGCGCATATCGACCATTATTAGATGAGTTATCGCTGACTTATCCTCAGTATTTAGTGATGATGGTACTTTGGAAAGAGCCGGGGATTAGTGTTAAAACCTTAGGTGAAAAATTACATCTAGATTCTGGAACGTTAACGCCCTTGCTAAAGCGTTTAGAAGGTAAGGGCTTAGTGAGCCGTGGTCGCAGTGAGTTAGATGAACGCGTGCGAGTATTACATGTTACTGAGCAAGGCCAACAATTACATCAGCAAGCGTTGAGTATTCCTGAACAGATGCGTTGTAAAGTGGGTGGCACTATTGAAGACTTACAACAATTAAAGCAACTGTGTGATCAAGCATTTACCATGTTAAATTCCGGAGAGGCGAGCAGCTGTGAAATGTGATTATTTTGAGCGTGGCGATTGTCTGTCATGCCGCAATATTCAACTACCTATGGTTGAGCAAGTGAGTGTAAAGCAACAACAATTAACCGATTTGTTTCGCGGCATCTCAGTTAAACAATGGTTAGCGCCAATATTAAGCGCAGAATCAGGTTTTCGTAATAAAGCCAAAATGGTCGTTTTAGGTGCAGCTCACAAACCTATTTTAGGTTTGGTTAATCCTAAAGGGGAGCCGGTCAGTTTATGTGACTGCTCGTTATACCCTAAAGATATGCAATTATTGCTACACCGTTTAGAGCGATTTGTGCAGCAAGCAGGCATACCACCTTATCGGGTCGATAAGAGCAAAGGCGAGCTAAAATTTATTTTACTGACTCGCAGCCAAAGTAGTGGCCAGTTTATGCTGCGTTTTGTATTACGTAGTGACCAAGCCATCGTGAGAATTGAACGAGAATTACCCCAATTATTACAAGAGTTTCCCGAAATTACCTTAGTCTCGGCCAATATTCAGCCAATCCACATGGCTATTCTAGAAGGCGAAAGGGAAATATTTTTAACGGAAACAACACGATTAGAAGAACAACTTAATAATGTACCGTTGTTCATACGGCCAAAAAGCTTTTTTCAAACTAATCCGGAGGTTGCCGCCCAGTTGTATCAAATAGCGAGGGAGTGGGTTACTGAATTCAAACCGAACTATATTTGGGACTTATTTTGTGGTGTCGGTGGATTTGGGCTTCATTGCGCTAACAGCAATACCCGTTTAACTGGAATTGAGATCGAATCTGAAGCAATAGAATGTGCCATCTTGTCAGCAACCAAACTAGGGCTTACACAAGTGGATTTTAGTGCACTCGATTCAACTCATTTTGCCAAAGGACAATCTGCTCAAGATAAACCAGATCTTATTATTGTCAATCCACCTCGGCGTGGATTAGGCAAATCATTATGCGATTTATTGAGTGAGTTTGCGCCTAAAGCAATCGTGTATTCTAGTTGTAATCCACACACCTTAATGAGCGATTTAGAGTGCATTACGGGTTATCAAATCACCAAAGTTCAAATGTTTGATATGTTTCCTCATACCGATCATTTTGAAGTACTGGTTATGCTAGAACAGCTGTAATAGTCTTTGTTATCAATTAAGGTGTTTTATAATCGAAATTAAGTACTCGTTTGGTGTCGCTAAATTATAGGTTATATCGAACAAAGGTAGCTGTTAGGTTGTGGTATATGTTGTCATCATAAAAATGTCATCTCAATGTCATAACATTGTTTATTAACATAAAAAAGGTACTAGGACGATGTGGCAAATTTTCAGTCGCTTTTTAGCGTTAGGGTTAATCAGTTTCGGTGGCCCTGCGGCTCACATAGGCTATTTTAGAAAAGCATTTGTTGACGACTTACAATGGCTAGACGGTAAACAATATTCAAGTTTTATCGCCCTGAGTCAGTTTATGCCTGGGCCAGGCTCAAGCCAGATAGGGTTTGCAATTGGGTATCATCGAGGTGGTTTATTGGGCGGATTAGCCGCCTTTTTAGGTTTTACCTTGCCGTCTTTTTTACTGATGTTTTTATTTGCTGTGACCAGTGCTCAATGGTTGGAGATGACGGCCGTAGAGGGGGCTATTCATGGCTTAAAGCTACTGGCAGTAGTGGTCGTAGCGGATGCGACTTTGTCAATGTTCAATCAATTCTGTCAACGAAAAACCGCTAAAATACTCATGGCTGCCACCGCCGTTGCTATCATATTAATGCCTTCATTATTAATGCAAATTGGCGTACTAGTTGTGGCCGCTATTGTTGGAGTCATGTTGATGACTCGGGGTGAGCGTATTACGCCAGACACACCTGCTATCGAGCTTAATTATGCTTGGTTAGCGTTATTTATTATAGGCATCGCAGCATCTTTATATTTGATCAATCAACCTGACAGTCTTGGACAGATTTTTGCGCAATTCTTCCAAGTGGGCAGTTTAGTATTTGGCGGTGGGCATGTGGTATTGCCCTTGCTTGAAACCAGTGTCGGTGAATACATTACCCCAGATCGATTTTTAACTGGCTATGCACTTGCGCAAGCCATTCCTGGCCCTATGTTTACCTTAGCAACCTTTTTAGGGGCAGATTTATGGTTAGAATCTCCTATTTTGGGTGCGTTAGTGGCGACGTTAGCTATTTTCCTTCCAGGTTTTTTATTGATGCTGGTGGGCTTAAAAAGTTGGCATTCTATTAGCCAACATCCTGCCATAGCCGGTGCGTTAGCGGGGGTAAATGCAGCCGTTGTTGGTTTGTTGCTTTCGGCGCTATATCAACCCGTGTTTACTAGTGCGGTGATCATGCCGCTAGACATGGCATTAGTTATTGTTGGTTTTAGTGTATTAAAAGTCTTTAAGCCCGGTCTTGTATGGTTGGTAATAGGATTTGCTGCAATGGGCGCTGGATTGGCAATGTTGTAAAAAGGTTATTATATTGTATGATTTTGCGATAGGTCTCACTTTATTGAGTTGTAATAGTTTGTTAGATTAACCATCTATAATAAATAGACTATTATATTGATAGGCTATTACCTTAAAAGACCTTCAAAAGGCGACCATCATGCTGAGATCTTCCCTACGCAATAAACTACTGGGATTATCATTAATTCCACTGTCGTTGATCCTCATCGTACTACTGAGTATTTTTTATGTGAATGAAGAATCGTCTCTAACCAAGGATATTGATAATTTTCGCAGTGAGTTAATTTCAGAACGTAAAAATCAACTAAAAGAATCGGTTCAAATTGCCCAAGGGGTTATCGAATACCAGTTGGCTCTGGGTGATAAAGGCAGTGTGAATGATGCATTAAGAGATTTACGTTTTGGCAGTGCAGGGTATTTTTTTATATATGATAATGCCGGCGTCAATATTTTTCACCCGACTATGCCTGAACTTGAAGGGCAAAACAAAATTGACATGGCCGACCCCAATGGTACCAAGATTATTGTTGGGTTATTAGATGCGGCTAAATCGGGTACTGGTAATTTTTCTTATTATTATAAAAAGCCCGGTAGCGAACAGCTTGTAGAAAAACTCGGTTTCGCGGTAATGATCCCTAATACCAATTGGATGTTAGGCTCGGGCGCTTATATTGATGATATTGAAGAGTCTATTGGCGGTTATGAAACTTATAAAACTGAAGAGATGAATCAAAAAGCATTCATGTTTCTATTAATTGCTTTAGGTCTTACGGGGATAACTGCTTTTGGTGTGGTAGTGATGGCCCATAAAATGGTGGTGCCAATTCAAAATATGGCGTCATCGCTTAATGATATCGCTAAAGGTGAAGGTGATTTAACCAAACGTTTAGATATCACCAGTGAGGATGAGATTGGCCAATTAGGCAGCGCATTCAATCTGTTCATCGACAAATTACAACATATTATAGGTGATGTGGCTGGTGCGACCGACAGGGTTAAGCATGCGGCTCAAAGTATCAGTGGCCAAACAGTGTCAATGACAGAGCAACTCTACAATCACAATAATGAAATTGACCAAATTGTCACCGCGATCACCGAAATGTCGGCGACGGCGCATGACGTGGCCCACAATACTAATATGGTAGCTGAAGCCACGCATGCTGCCTCTGATAACGTTACGAAAGCGCAAGATTGTGTCGATACCTCATTAACGGAAGTGTCTAATTTAATGAACCAAATTGACAACGCTGCGGCCAACGTCAAATCATTAAGTGAACAATCTAAGAAAATTAATTCAGTGCTGAGTGTGATAGGTGGGATTGCTGACCAAACTAATTTACTGGCACTCAATGCGGCAATCGAAGCAGCCCGAGCGGGCGAGCAAGGTCGGGGTTTTGCGGTTGTTGCTGATGAAGTGAGAAACTTGGCTAGTCGAACCCAAGCCAGTACGGTTGAAATTAATGAAATGCTGGCAGAACTGAATAAGCTAGTGACTCAAACGGTACAAACTATGGAAGAAAGTCAGGTGAGTTGTTTGAGTTCGGTGGAGTCTTCTAGAGCGATTTCTGAAAGTTTAGGTGCCGTGACATCATCAGTAACCAGCATTAATGACATGAGTACTCAAATTGCCACCGCGGCTACTGAACAAAGCTCAGTGACCGAAGAAATCAATCGCAATATCAATTCAGTGCAAGAGATTGTTAATACGTTATTGGTGGCCAGTCAAGATGCGTCCGGTATGAGTAAAACCGTTGCTGATGATGGTCAGACGTTAGCGGAATTAGTGGGTCAATTTAAAATATAATGTTTACTTGGTAGGTAATTAAAAATGAACCCGAAGCGGTTCATTTTTTTAGTCCAATTTTTAATCTACACCAGAGCCTAAATTTGAACCTATATTTGTTGAAGCAAACTTTAACATTATAAGCGGTCCATTTATTCTATTCATTCGTGGGTAAGCGTTTTTCCAGATGTTGATTTGATGAAATATATTCGTCATTTGTTTATTAATAATCGGCCTTCCGGTCTAGGTTTAGTGCCTATCATGGGGTAAAATACGCCGTTGCACCTTTTGTTAACCGCCAAATTTAAGTTGAATATTCATGTTTGAAGTTAATCCGGTAAAATTCAAAATTAAAGAGCTAGCCGAACGTACTGAGTTACTTCGGGGGTATCTTTGACTACGCTGCCAAAAGTGAGCGTTTAGAAGAAGTCAGTCGCGAGCTTGAAAGCCCTGAAGTGTGGAATGAGCCTGAACGTGCTCAAGCATTAGGTAAAGAGCGTGCTGCGTTAGTGGTTGTGGTCAAAACCATTGATGATATGGACACGGGTCTAGAAGACATCCAAGGGTTACTTGAGCTTGCCATTGAAGAAGATGACGAAGAAACCTTTAATGATGCTGCCGCAGAACTTGAGGAGTTAGACACTCGTCTGGCTGATCTCGAATTCCGCCGTATGTTTTCTGGTAAGAGTGATGCTTCAAACTGTTATCTTGATATTCAATCTGGTTCAGGCGGTACCGAAGCACAAGACTGGGCCAACATGGTTCTGCGCATGTATTTACGCTGGGGTGACGCGCATGGTTATAGCCCAGAGTTAATGGAAGTCACCGACGGCGATGTGGCAGGTATTAAAGGTGCTACGATTAAGTTCACTGGTGAGTACGCTTTTGGTTGGATGCGAACAGAGACGGGTGTGCACCGTTTAGTACGTAAATCGCCATTTGATTCATCAGGTAAACGTCATACTTCTTTCTGTTCTGTTTTCGTTTACCCTGAAATTGATGATGATATTGAAATCGATATCAATCCATCAGATTTACGTATCGACACTTACCGTGCTTCTGGCGCGGGTGGTCAACACGTCAACAAAACCGATTCTGCGATACGTATTACACATTTACCAACCAACACTGTGGTGCAATGTCAAAACGATCGCTCGCAACATAAAAACCGTGACTCTGCTTTTAAGCAATTAAAGGCGAAGTTGTACGAGTTAGAAATGCATAAACAAAATGCCGATAAACAAGCTGCTGAAGATGCAAAATCAGATATCGGCTGGGGCAGTCAAATTCGTTCATACGTATTAGATGACGCCCGTATCAAAGATTTACGTACAGGGGTTGAGAACCGCAACACTCAAACTGTGCTGGATGGTGATTTAGATAAGTTTATTGAAGCCAGCCTAAAATCAGGACTTTAATTAAATTAACTTTTTCCGCCATGTAAGTGTGGCGAGTAAACGCGAGAATATAATATGACTGAACACGTACAAGATGAAAACAAACTGATTGCTGAACGTCGCGCTAAATTAGACCACATCCGCACCAACTGTCCTGCGAATGCTCATCCAAATACATGGCAGCGTAGTCATAAAGCGGCTGAGTTACAGGCTCAATATGGCGAGCAAACCAAAGAAGCGCTAGAAGAGTTAGCTTTTCAAACCAGTATTGCTGGCCGTGTTATGGCCAAGCGTGGTCCGTTTTTAGTGATTCAAGACGTGTCTGGCCGTATTCAAGCTTATGCTGGTAAGCCAGTACAAGGCGATTTAAAAGAGCGTTATCAAGGTTTAGACATCGGTGACATCATTGGTGTTAAAGGTCAGCTGCATTTATCTGGCAAAGGCGACTTGTACGTTAATATGGAAGAATATCAGTTACTGACCAAAGCATTGCGTCCATTACCTGAAAAATTCCATGGTTTAACCGACCAAGAAACGCGTTATCGTCAGCGTTACGTTGATTTGATCGTTAACGAAGATTCGCGCAATGCCTTTATTATGCGTTCTAAAGTGGTTTCTGCTATTCGCAACTTCATGATCAAAAAAGAGTTCATGGAAGTTGAAACCCCAATGATGCACGTTATTCCTGGTGGCGCTTCAGCACGTCCATTTGTGACTCATCATAATGCATTAGACATGGCGATGTACTTACGTATCGCGCCTGAGCTATACCTTAAGCGTTTAGTGGTTGGTGGTTTTGAGCGTGTGTTCGAAATTAACCGTAACTTCCGTAACGAAGGTTTATCACCACGTCATAATCCAGAATTCACCATGATGGAATTCTATATGGCATATGCTGATTACAAAGACCTAATGGACTTAACTGAAGAAATGCTGGGGTCAATTGCTCAAGAATTATTAGGCAGTACTAGCATGCCGTATGGTGAAGAAACTGTTGAGTTTGGTGGCGCTTATGCTCGTTTAAGCATGTTAGAAGCGATTCAGAAATACAATCCTGACAATGCGACTATTCAAGCTATGACCTACGAGCAAGTTAAAGACGTAGAGTTTATGCGCGATTTAGCATCGAGCTTAGGCATCAAGCTAGAAAAATTCTGGACGTGTGGTCAGTTACTTGAAGAAATTTTCGGTGAAACGGCTGAAACTAAGCTGATGCAACCTACGTTCATTACTGGTTACCCAGCGGATATTTCACCTTTGGCGCGTCGCAATGATAACAATGACTTCATTACCGATCGTTTTGAGTTCTTTATCGGTGGCCGCGAAGTGGCTAACGGCTTTAGTGAGCTCAACGATGCTGAAGATCAAGACAACCGCTTTAAAGCGCAAGTTGATGCTAAAGATGCAGGCGATGACGAAGCAATGTTCTATGACGCTGACTACATCACAGCACTAGAGCACGGTTTACCACCAACAGCAGGTCAAGGTATTGGTATCGACCGTTTAGTGATGCTATTCACTAACACGCATACTATTCGTGACGTGATTTTATTCCCAGCGATGCGCCCACAAGCGTAATGGCATAGGTTGGCAGTAGCTGACACTGAGGAATAATCAAAACCAGCTTTCGGGCTGGTTTTTTTTGACTAAAATTAACTGGAAATTTGTCTCGTACTGGTTAATTTGCTGCTTGCAAAAAACGCTAGCCGATGACGCCACTTTTAGGTTGGATAAACTTTGCCGATGCTGTCACGAAAGCTTTATTGTTAACAAAGAGCGCAGCTTCTAATTGGTACATCCCTAAACGTTGGCTCACCAATCGACCGGCAATTTTGATGGCATCACCAACCTTTATGGGGGCAATAAAGCGGATGGTCATTTCGGCGGTTAAGGCCTTAATACCTTGCATCAGCAAACAATGAGTCATCGCCGCATCGACTAAGGCACTGGCAACGCCGCCATGCAAGAAGCTGTTGTAGCCTTGAAGCTGCGGACTCACTTTATGATAACCGACAACTTGATTGTCACCGTCAGCAAAAAATTTACACTGTAACGACAATGGATTTTGTTTAGCGTCGCCACAGACAACACATTGACTGTGGCTTTGTTTACAATCTTGATAATGGTTCACACAAGACCTTGTTTGTTCATTGTTATAGATGGCTTTAAGGTTCCCCTAAAGCCTGTTATAGACTAAAAGCGCGCATTAACCATTTGGTAGGTTTTATAACCACCAGTGAGGTTACGCACTTTAAAACCATGCTGGATTAACATGCGATAAGCGACATGACCGCGTAAACCCACCTGGCAAAATACCAGTAACTCTTTGTCTTTAGGGAGTTCGTTTAGTCGGTCTCGAAGCTCTGGCAGTGGAATATTCATTGCGCCTGCAATTGAACCCACGGCCGTGAGTTCCCCAGGGTTTCGAATATCGACAATGATTTGCTCTGCGGTCAAAGCGTGTAAATCTTGACTGTGACAAATGGCTTCATCACCTAATAATACATTGGCTGCGACCATACCTGCTTGATTGACTACATCGCGTGCAGAACCAAACGGAGGCGCGTATGTGAGCTCAAGATCGGCTAAGTCATGCACCGTCATACCAGCGCGTTGCGCCACGGCTAATACGTCCATACGCTTATCAACGCCGTCAATCCCTGCTGCCTGCGCGCCTAAAATACGGCCAGAACTAGGACAGAACAACAGCTTTAAGCTAATAGGGTGAGCCCCAGGATAATAGCTGGCGTGGCTTGCTGTGTGGACATAGATTTTTTCAAATGGGATATTTTGCTTGAGTAAACTTTTCTCATTTAATCCTGTTGAAGCAATGGCCATATCAAACAACTTACAAATAGCTGTGCCTTGAGTGGCACGATATTTTTTATCACCACCAAGCATGTTATCGGCAGCTAATCGTCCTTGGCGGTTGGCAGGGCCCGCAAGGGGGATGAGTGTTGGATTACCAGTAACAAAATCTGCAGTTTCGATGGCATCGCCCACAGCATAAATATCTGCATCGGAGGTTCGCATGCCTTCGTCAACCCGAATACCACCGAGTGGGCCTAATACTAAACCGCACTCAGACGCCAAGCTGGTCTCAGGTTTAACACCAATGGCGAGGATGACTAAATCGGTTGCTAAGGTGTTGTTATCACTCAATGCTAGTTGCAGATGGTAGTGAGGTAATATTGGCTTATCATAATCACCGGTATTATCGGCTTCAGCCAGTTGTATCGGGTATTCATCAACAGCGGTTAAGCCGGTTTTTAAGCGTAAATCAACGCCATTATCGACGAGCTTTTGATGCAGCATATTGGCCATTTCCAGATCAACTGGCCCCATCACTTGGTCTGCTAGTTCGAGTAAGGTGACGTCTAACCCAAGGTGGCGCAGCGCTTCTACCATTTCTAAGCCAATAAACCCACCGCCTACTACCGTGGCATGTTTAGGTTTATGCAGTAGAAGATTCGACAGGATTTTATCCATGTCAGGAATATTACGCAGGCTATGGACGAAATGGTTATTAATGCCGCTAACGGGTGGTTTGATTGGTGATGCACCAGGGCTGAGTAATAGCTTTTCATATGACTCTTGATACATTTCATTGGTCATAAGGTTACGTACGGTTAATTGCTTGGCTTGTCTATCAATCGCCACGACTTCATTATGTACCCGTACATCGACATTAAAACGCGACTTAAAGCTTTCGGGTGTTTGCAGTAATAGTGCGTCTCGGGATTCAATTTCACCACTAATATGGTAAGGCAAACCACAGTTGGCAAATGAAACAAATTCGCCCCTTTCAAGGATGATTATTTCAGCGGTTTCAGATACGCGTCTTGCTCTTGCTGCTGCCGATGCACCACCAGCAACACCACCAATAATGACTATTTTGGTCATGCTATTCTCCAATAAAATTAACGATTAACCTAGCGACTATCAATCAGACTTTTTGTTTTCTGATTTGCTATTAAGTGCTTTTTGGCAAGCAAAGCAGTGACCGTACATATTGAGGCTGTGGTGGTGAATACTCATGCCGTGATGTTCTGCCGCTAATCCTAAGCGTAGCTCAATCAAGGGGTCGATAAAATCGATTAACTTGCCACAGGTTAAACAAATTAGATGATCATGCCGTGGTTTATTACTGAGCTCATAAACAGTATTTTTAGATTCAAATAATCGACCTACAACGAGGCCTGCTTGTTCAAAATGCGCCATAATTCGGTCTACAGTATGAAGGCTAATGGTCTCTCCCTGTGAATTTAACCCTTGATAGATATTTTCTACCGTTAAATGCTGTTCATCGGTTTGAGTAAGAAACTCAAGTAACTTACACTTTTGAGTGGTTATTTTGAGACCAGATTCTTTCAATACTGCTTGCATTAGATTGACCTAAACACGTCGATACGTGTTAACTGTGTTTAATCTTCAGCTGATATTATTTGTCATCAACGCTTTGCCATTAATAAGACTATCAACCACCTTATGCCTAGCTCCTTTAACCAAGTTCGCCAACGTTTGACGAGAAATATTCATTGATTTAGCTGCTTCTTGTTGTTGCATCCCCAGTAAATCAACTAAGCGTAAAGCCTCCATTTCATCCTCTGCAAGTGGTACCTGTTCTAACTGCGTCATCGGAATACCATTGGGCTTAAAACAGATGTTGGCAGCTTGGCCGCATATAGTTCGGGGGATTTTAGGTCTTGCCATGTAACACCTCGTTTGTAGCATATGCCATATATACTGAATGTAGTTCACACATGCAAGCTCTATTCTTTATTGAGTATGAGATACAAACAGATCTTTGATCTAGCCCATAAAACTGACTATTCAACGATACTGATTTTATCACCGAGCTAAATCCAGCCGGCTTTGGAATTGTTAGTGACTGTTTAGTGATGCTATTGATTCATACGATTACTATCTGAGAGATTATTGATTACCAGTGATACGCCCAACAGTGCCAGTATCTATGAGGTGCCAATTGCCAGTCAATCACACGAACAATGCAAATCAAATAACGCTGTTATGATTTTTTATTATCTCTGGTGGATATGAACTCATAAGCTCCAGGTCTCAAGTGCACCATCAGAGCTTAAGGTCAATAGCTTACCATTAGGTTTGATCACCATTGAAAATACCGTAGTGCCAGCGTTATAGGCGGTGATATCCCAATGAGAAAGCTCTTTTCCAGATGAGGCATCCCAATAGATAACACTTTGTTTTGAGGTTGCGGTAATTAAGTTTTTGCCGTGATTGACGAATAACGCCTGCCGAAAATAGCGATAGCGCTCAAGGTAATCCAGATGACTTACTGGCTGCGTTGTTTGGGTATCGATAATGACATTGTTATCGAGTGCATCGGCAATAAATAAGCGCCGATTAGCGTCATCAAAACTCACGCTGGTGATTTGTTGAGGACGTGAGAAACTGCTGATCAACTCACCGCTATAAGCAGCCCAAATATGGACATCACCATCAAGTCCTGTCGATAAAACCTGTTGTTCAAAGCCTGATAGCTCAACATGATTAACGGCGGCGCTGTGTTGTTTAAACAATGACATTGTCATGCTACTTCGTTGTATCACTGTGATTGAACCATCATTCATCCCCACCAAAATAGTGCTGCCTGTTTGGCTCAGAAAAAGGCTCGAAATGCTGGCATCGGGATTAAATCCGTGGGCGGGCCAACGTATATCTAATTTGCCTGTCTCAAGGTTAAAAACGGATATTTTTTGTTTGCCAGCCGTCGCAAGGAATTGTTTGTTACCAGACAACGCCAGCAGATAATTGGTTTCATCAAAGTCATCGTCAGACCATTGGCGTAATAGTTGGCTTGTTGCCACATCCCAAATTGATAATGTACGGCTTCTGCCTAATGTGACAGCCATACTGGCATCGTTAGACAATACGCCATCAATTAGCGTTTCTTGTACGAGTGGTTGAATATTATCGGGGGTTTTCATCACCTCAGCTTGATTGCAGCCAGAGACAGCCATCATTATCGTGATGACGCTAATAAGGTGCACACTTATCTGTAATCTAAATCCGGCATTAGCTAACAATTTAATTCCCCTATAAAAAGATGCTTTCAACATAATAGCATAGAGCGTTACCGCCGGTTTTATGGGCTCGCAACTGCATGAATCGTGGAATATTTACTATAAATGGCATGACTTTTTGCTATAGCAAAGTCAGCGTTCAAATTATGCATCTATTAAGAAAAAGTGAATTCAGGCACAATAACGGCTAACAATCTGTTATTTAAGCCAAGGAACCCACATGACGCAAATTACCTTAACCACTCCCGATGATTGGCATCTTCATTTTCGAGATGGGGATATGCTAGGTGAAACGGTTCCTGCAACGGCTCGATTGTTTCAACGCGCGATTGTGATGCCTAATTTAGTCCCACCAGTAACGACCGCTACAATGGCTTTAGCTTATCGAGATCGTATCTTGGCGGCGCGCCCAGCCGGAAGTAGTTTTCAGCCGTTAATGACGCTATTTTTAACTAATAACACCAGCGCTCAAGATATTATCGATGCCAAAGCGGCAGGGGTAGTGGCTGGAAAGTTATACCCAGCAGGTGCGACCACAAATTCAGATGCAGCAGTTAAAGCCTTGGATGAGTTGTTTCCGATATTTGAGGTTATGGCGCAACAAGGCATGTTGTTATTAGTACATGGTGAAGTAACAGAATCGCATATTGATATTTTTGATCGCGAAAAGATGTTTATCGATCGCTATTTATCGCGCATTGTCGAAGCCATTCCTAGCCTTAAAGTGGTGTTTGAACATATCACCACTAAAGAAGCGGCTGAGTTTGTCGCAGAGGCTTCAGCTAATGTTGCTGCAACCATTACCCCACAGCATTTATTGTTAAATCGTAATGATTTACTCGTCGGTGGTGTTCGTCCGCATAACTTTTGCTTACCCGTATTAAAACGCAACATTCACCAGCATGCATTGCAAGCTGCTGTGGTGACAGGCTCAAGTAAATTCTTTTTAGGCACTGATTCTGCCCCGCATGAAAAACACCGCAAAGAGTCAGCCTGTGGCTGCGCAGGTTGTTACAGTGCCTGGAGTGCATTAGAACTCTATGCACAAGTATTTGATAACTTAGGGGCATTAGATAAGTTAGAAGGTTTTGCCAGCTTACATGGCGCAGACTTTTATGGCTTACCACGCAACAGCGGCACTGTGACGCTAGTGAAACAAGAATGGACGGTACCAGAAGAGATTATTCTGCCAAACGGTAATCCTATCGTGCCATTTTTTGCAGGACAAAAAGTGAATTGGAAAGTGAAAACGGCTTAAGTTAATCACTAAGTTATCTAGGTAATTAACGCAGCATGCTGTTTTTATCACGTGTAGCTAAGTGGAAATAGCTTAATAACCAAATAGATTTATTAATGCCTGTCAGTTTGCTGACAGGCATTTTTGATCAGCGTCTTATTAAAGATCTCTTATTGGCTGTTTCATTTGTTGCCTGCGCCTGTAAAAGTGCTTCAAATGCTGCTTGGGGTAATGGTTTACTAAATAAGTAACCTTGGCCGTAATCACATTTCAATGCATTAAGCAGATGATACTGCTCTTCTGTTTCAACGCCTTCTGCCACGACCGTTAAATTGAGCCCATGCCCCATAGCGATTGCCGCACCAACAAGTTCTAGATCGCCAGGATCGACGGTTATATCGTTAATAAAGCTTTTATCTACTTTTAAGGTATTGAATGGGTAACTGCGCAGGTAACTGAGCGACGAATATCCGGTACCAAAATCGTCCATTGAGATACTGACACCAATGTTGTTAATGGATATCAAGTTACTGTCGATGACGGCGTCGCCACTGAGTAAGACTCCTTCGGTGATTTCCAGTTCAATAGTGCTAGGATTAATCTGATGTTTATCTAGCTGGATATTAAGCATATCAACAAAGGTATTTTCCCTGAATTGTTTTGGGGACACGTTAATGGCAATTTTAAAATGAGGATTATAGGTTTGTTGCCATTTTTTGGCTGTAGCAAATGCAACCTCGATAACATATTGACCGATTGTGACAATGAGTCCCGTTTGTTCAGCAATAGGGATAAACTCATCAGGAGTGACTTGACCGAGCAAAGCATTATTCCAGCGTAAAAGGGCTTCCGCGCCGATAATTTTGCGGCTCTTGATATCTACAAAAGGTTGAAAGTAAACCTCGAGTTCTTTTTGCTTCAATGCACTGCGTAATTGCTCTTCAACTTTCAAGCGCCGATTCATATCGTGGTTCATTTGATGTGTATAGAAATTATAGGTATTTCTGCCGCGATCCTTTGAATGGTACATGGCTGAATCTGCTTGTCTTAGCAATTCTTTAGGGTCTTCACTATCTAGCGGGTAAAGGGCAATACCAATACTGATGGTTGACACTAGCTCACGATTTTCGAGCCTAAAAGGCTGGTAAAATTGCTCGAGTAGCTTACGGGCAATAATTTCAACTTCAGTGGGTTCATTAATATTGCTCAATATAATGATAAATTCATCACCTCCCAACCTACCCACAACATCACTTTCTCTAATGGTATTTTTTAACCGAACCGCCGCTTGGATCAACAGTTCATCACCAACAGAGTGACCCATGGTGTCATTAACCTTTTTAAAATCGTCTAAATCAATAAACAATACTGCCACATTATTTTTGGCTCGATGGGCGTCTTTAAGCATTTGCGACAATCTATCAAGTGACAGTAGTCTATTAGGCAGGCCTGTTAAGCTATCGTAATGGGCTTGATGAAGAATTTTTTCTTCTTGTTGTTTGTATTGAGTGACATCTTGTTTTAGGGCTAGATAGTGTTTAGTGACGCCAGCGTTATCAAAAATAGGTGCAATATGAGCATGTTCCCAAAAAATATCGCCGTTTTTCTTTTTGTTTTGCAGCTCGCCTTGCCATGCATGTCCGGTAGAAATAGCATTCCATAATTCTTTATAAAGTGATTTTGGGGTTAATCCCGACTTTAGCATGCTGGCCGATTGGCCAATGACTTCACTCGCGGCGTAGCCAGAAATTTTTTCAAAGGCACTATTCACATATTCAATTTTGCTGTCGATATTAGTTAATATCATTGATATTGGGCTTTGTTCTATTGCTTGTGACAATGTAAGAGCTTGTTCTTCAGCCTTTTTTTGGGCGCTTAAATCGATATCGATGCAGTACATTTCTGCTTCATTATCGGTATTGTTGATTAACGTATGAGATGAATAAACCGCTACATTACTACCATCTGCACGTTGCAGGAGTAATTCTTCAGCGAGAATAGGAACCCCATCATTAATCCATGCATTGACGTTATTGATCACATGTTCTCTGTAAGGTGGGGGAATAATGAGGTCTTCTAATTGCTTCCCTAATGCTTGCTCTTTGGTATATCCATAAAGCTTTTCACTGGCCTGGTTCCAAAAAATGACCGAACGGTTTTTATCATAACCTTGGACCGAAATTGAGGGTATTTGTTCAAAAATATGTCTAAACTTAGATTCACTCAGAAGCAGTTTTTGTTCGGCATTAATGCGCTGTGAAATATCTTTAACAAAGCAGAATAACATCCCATCATCACCATCCCAAAAGCTGATGCTCACCTCAACATGAAACAAATGACCTAACTTATGTCGGTGTTGAGAGGTGTAATTAATAGACTTTGTTTGCTTAACTTTAATGACATTTTGAGTAGAATACTGGTGTTTTTCACTGGTTTCGATCTCTCCAATCGGTTTATTGCTAAGCTCGTCGAGAGTATAACCGGTCATATTAGCGAAACTCTGATTCGACTCAATTATTTTGCCGTCCACCGACACAATAACAAAGCCATCTTGCGCGGTACTGATAATATTACGATAAGTACTTTCACTGCGGCGTAACTGTTCTTCAATGAGTTTTCGGTCGGCCATATCTCGACTTACGCCCACAATCCCCTCAATTTCCCCAGACGAATTAGTAAAAGGCGTTTTATGGGTTTTAAAAATATGGGCGATTCCATCGGGGGTTGTGACCCATTCTTCATTCATCCATGGCTTGTTTTCTCGTAATACAAAGCGATCGGCTTTGATAAAGCTGTCTGCCTGCTGACGATCAAATAAGTCATAGTCTGTCTGATGCTTAATATCCTCGGGTTTAAGGTGTAACGCTTCAGAGAATGCCTTGTTACAACCTAAATAAATCCCGTCGACCGATTTGTAAAAAATGATATCGGGAATGCCATCAATAATGCTTTGTAACAGGTTTTTCTCGGTTTCGAGGAGGCCTTTGTGATGATGTAACTCTTGATATATTTGTTGCCTTTGTTGATGCTGTTTTAGCAATAACCCCACTAGCATGGTGCCACATGTATATACCGTTAATAATGTCGGACCAATTGTAAGAATAATGTCGTATTTATCTACCACCGGCATGAGTAATAAACACAGCAAAACGCCAATCTCCACCACAAACCCCATGGCCAGTAAGTTTTGCCAATTGGGTTGTTTGTTTGCAGATTTCATCCAGTATCGCCAGCCTAACCCAATGGCAGAGCTGATAATAATAATTAAGGTTCCAACGTATAAACCGGCGCCGCCTTGATAAATACGGAAACAAGCAGCGAGTAACACGGCAATCAATGTCGGGATAAAACCAAAAAATAGCCCACTTAAACTTAACAGTACCCAGCGAGTATCAAAAAATATTCCCGGCCTTAACTCCCAAGGATTATTCATGACACAAATTGCAATCATTCCGATAAAAACCCCACTCAAGACATTTCCATATTTCTTGGGGGCTATCTTTTGTAATTTTATGGCATCATAAATAACGACAAGTGCCAGTAACAATACGGTGTTGCTCATCAAACTGAAAAAACTATCCATTCTTTCCCCGCATAAAAAGAGCATTGCCTTCTTTTACTGTAGTTCAAATCTGATAATAATAAAAAAATAAACTATTTTTATCATTACGTTAATAAGATTTTTACCATTATTATCTAACGCCTGTGACCATTGAAATCTGAGCAAAGGTTCAAATAAATGGCATGATCAAGTTTAGTCGTTAAACGGTATTTTTGTGTACTAAATCTTCATCCGTTGACGAGTTCTGTGAAACACCGCGCTTCATTTTTATCGGCTGTAAATGTAGGGCAAAAAACGCAATCTAGCTAAAACGATAGAGTGATGACTTATCTAAGGATGAATGGCTGAATATTGAACGATTATTCAGCTATTCAATAGCTTGAGTTTCTGTCGAATGACAGGGTGTTTAATGATCTGTCATTGGCGTGTGTTAATTCATTTCGGGGCTATGCATTATAAAGCCGATTATATTTTTAAATGCTAACTATCAATAATACAATAAGATAAAGCTTAACGAGTGACACTAATTTGTATTAAGTCATCTTTAATATAAAAAAGTTGAAATTTATTTGTATATATCGAGGTCTTTTACATTAATACCAACATACTTAATCGTTAAGTATGAAATATGGATGAATATTATTATGACGACTTCATTTTCTGTAAAAATGTTACTCACCTCAACCACCGTAGGCTTAACGCTATTATTTGGCATGCCAGCTCAAGCATCGAGTATTACAGTACCGGACTCAATGATAGTTGAAACCGTGAATGGTCAGAACGTCAGTATAAAAAATACGATTGGACTCAGCCGCGGGCAACAATTGGTTGAAATTAACTATCGCGACTTATTTCAAGATAATGCTGATGATTCAGGCCATTGGGTACGTTCTGAATCCTTGTACCTCACATTAGAAGTTGCTGAAAATCAACGTTATGAGCTTGCTACACCTGATATTTATAGTGCAGAAGCTGCTCGTGATTTTTTAGATAACCCACAAGTCACGCTGAGTATTAATGGTCAACAACACAAAAGTGTCGCATTATTGACTCAGTCGCAGTTATTAACTCAATTAGTGTTGAGGTAAGTTTAAAAGTGGTTAGCAAGTCTTATCATCAGAAGCGGCTTGCTAAAAATTATTTTAAGACACTGCTACTTTCGTAATACGGATTCTATATCGCCGATTCTATAACTTGTTATTGTGTAAATATTAATTTAAGTAATAATATTTCTAATTGTTAGTTTATTTGTTAATTTATTTGTTTTTTTGATAACTTCAGCTCAGTAGTTTTATTGAGTTGATATTATTGAGTTGATATTATTGCGTTGGTATTGTCGATTAATGTTGTTTGGATTATTTTGTTAATGATATCTATAGGTTGATTTATAGTTTTTGTCGTGTTTTTAGATATTTATTGAAAATAGTAGATTCAGTTTCATCATTAATGTGTATTTAGTTTCCTCCATTCAAATTTTCAACACGCCAACTAGCTTTTATACTACGTTGTAGAACATTTTTGCCATTTTTCTGGGGTATTGAGTTGTAGAATACAGCTGCCCAACGCTTATTGCTCATGAGTGTTTGCTTTAAATAATAGATACCGAACCAATAATTTTTATCAATGGGTGATATCATAAGTAATTGATAAATAATGACTATTTTATGTTTTTCGAAATGGAGTTGATTTTTTGTGTTCATCCTACGATGAACACTACTTACCAAAACAGTCCTTAAACAATATCGTTGGTAAGCAAAGCATTGGTTCTTGCAAGATGAACTCGCGGCGCGATAATCAATTCATTTATTGATCATTCTCTGTATTTTAGTAAATCATTTGCGTTAATATACTGTTGCATTCTAGAGCAGTTATTTGTAATAAAAATGACTAACATAAAGTAAAATAAAGGAATATTAATGCAGTTACTTTTTAGGAAAGCTATCACTCCGTTATTGGTTACCGCCAGTTTAACCGTTGCAGGTTGCAGTGGTGGGGGAAGCGAGTCAGCCAGTAATAATGTCACACCTCCGGTGACAGACAGCAGTAGCATCACTTGGACCAAGGGCCAATTTACTCCATACGCTGAGATCGCATTACAGTGCAAGGCCGATCAAACTGGATCTGAACTCACCGAAAAGCTTTGGCTTCGCTCATGGAGTAACGACACTTACCTTTGGTATGATGAAATTTTCGATCGCGATCCTGCTCCTTATACCGTAGCGCAATACTTTGATTTATTAATCACAGATGAACTGTCTGAAACCGGTAATGTAAAAGATAAGTTTCATTTCTCAATGCCGACTGATGAATGGGAGCAATTAAATCAATCTGGCGCATCATTCGGTTACGGATTTAACCTGTCACTTCGCAATGCATCTTCGGGGGTAACACGTCAGGTCACCATTACTTATAGCGAACCTAATTCACCGGCAGTGGCCGCGGGAATAAATCGCGGCGCTATTATTGTTGCTGTAGATGGCGTCAATGTGGCTAATGCCGACGATAGTGCAAGTATAGATACATTAAATGCAGGGTTGTTCCCAACTCAAAGTGGCAAACAAACGACATTTACCGTGCGAGATCTCAATGCCAGTGTCGATCGCAATGTCATATTGTCGGCCACCACCGTTATCTCTACCCCGGTACAAAATACCCAAGTAATCCAAACCGCAAGCGGCAAGATTGGATACTTACAATTTAATTCTCATATTGCGACTGCTGAGCGAGGGTTGTTTGATGCCATTACCACGTTAAGCGAAGCGGATGTAGAAGATTTAGTCTTAGATTTACGCTACAACGGTGGCGGTTTACTCGCCTTAGCGAGTCAGTTGGGTTACATGATAGCAGGTGATACCGCGACTAATAATCGCATATTTGAACGCACCAGTTTTAATGATAAATATCGAACTATCGATCCCGTAACTAGAGCAATACTCGAACCAACGCCGTTTATTCCGGAAACAATAGGCTTTAATACTGGGTTGCTGCGTGCAGGGATTACACTGCCTTCACTAAACCTTAAGCGGCTTTATGTATTAACAACAGCAGATACATGCTCGGCCAGTGAAGCATTGATGAATAGTCTGCGTGGTATTGATATTGAAGTGATTCAAATTGGTGGCACAACGTGCGGAAAGCCTTATGGATTTTACCCAACACCAAACTGCGGCACCACTTACTTTAGCATTCAATTTAAAGGCGTAAACGATAAAGGTTTTGGTGATTATTCAGATGGTTTTGTACCCACTACAAGTCCAACACTCGACAGTGAAATTGAAGGTTGTGCGCTAAGCGATGATTTAAACCATGCGCTTGGTGATACCAATGAGCGACTCTTAAGCGCCGCATTGTATTATCGTGATAATAACCAGTGCCCAGCGCTGACGTCATCAGCGGCTAAAGTGTCAGCGGCTCCAACAATGATGGATAAAGGCTTTATGTTGAAAGATGACCGTCACTCAGTATTGCTTAAAAATAATCGGATAATGTCGACAGGAGCCATGTAATGTCCCGTTTACCTTCTGGTTTACTTATCGCTGTAGTGATGTTTTCCACGGCTTTTATGGGGTGTGGCACTTCAACGGCCGGAAACGATAGAGCGGTTCCTGCGCTAATCACGTCGCCAAATAGTGCCAGTGTGGATGAACTACAAGCGGCTATTGCCAGTTTGTTGGATACAGACCATGTGATGATTGCTCAAAGCGCGTTTACAGACACCAGCGTCTTGTCTATTGAACCTGCAATGCACAAAGACACTAATGGTCGTTTATTAATGGGGCGCTCTACCGAGATGCCAGAGAGTGTGCAATTGCTTATTCAAGGCGATACATGCTTGCTTGAACACGCCAAAAGCGGCCAACGTAAAATATTGCAAATAACCACCTGCCGAGCCGAGTAACACTGGCTAACTTATGGCGTAGTTACCTGTTAATTCAGGCTTGGACTCAGTAGTACCAATGACGAAATATTATCATTGGTACTACTGGAATATTGCCGGTTTATTACCGGAGTTTTATTGTCAATCTGATGGATATTATTGTGATTAACGCTTCAGCGTTAATCACAATAATGAGTTAAGAGTTAAGAGTTAAGGATTGAGTTAAGAACTAAATTCAGGACTAAATACAGACTACGTATTAACCTTGTGTCTGGTAAGTAAAATATTCTTAGTGAATAGAAAGGTAGCCTAGGCTGCCTTTCTATGATTACTTCTCCAGTGAGATAATTATCTATTATCTGTAGCAGAGGTTATTTATTATCTGAACGTATCACTAACTCAACGCGGCGGTTTTGTTTCTGGCCCGCTTCATCAAGATTATTGGCAATAGGCGAGTACTCACCAACCCCTTTGGCTTCAACTTGTTGTGCAGAAATAGAGAACTGTTTAATCAAACGGGTTTTAATTGCAGTCGCGCGTTTTTCTGACAAGGTTTGGTTATAAGCTTGTGAGCCTTGATCGTCTGAGTGTCCTACCACATAAAAAAGCTGCTTAGGGTGTGTTTGTAAGTATTGAGCTACCACTTCAACAATCGCATAAGCTTCTGGCAGTAATTCATCGCTATCATATTTAAACAACAAACCGTCTAGTGCCACATGGCCCGTTTTAGCTATCTCATCGGTTAAGCCCTGCAAATCAATACCCACACGGTTATTGTTTAACGTGGTTTCTTCAATGATTCTGATTTCAGCAGCGAGATTGCCAACAAAGCCAATCACATACACCATAACGTAAACATTTCCCTCGGGCCGATCTAACTTATACAATCGATAAAATTGACTGTCATCACGACCATTGGACATGAGTAATTTTAAAGCGTTATACATTTCTGTTTTTCGACCACATAGCTCACCTGTACAAGCATAAACTTCCTTAAAGCCAAGCCTAGTTAACGCGTTTTGGTAATTAGCATTAATCTCGTATTCAGAATAAGTTCGAGGTAAGTTATAGCCAATATCGGTTATTTTTCCGTCTAACATCTTAGTCTCAAATTTCTTGCCGTTTTTACCTATTAATACGGCGATTTGTCCAAAACTATGGGTGGTATATTCATCAATATAAGCACCAGGTATACGAGTTAACATTGGATGATCGGCAGAGTTTTTTTCATCTTTTTTGCTATTGTCTGTTACTGCTATTTCACTCACCTCTTGTGATAAATAGCTCTGGTTAGTGGTCACCAAATCTAATGGTTCATCGATTACTTCTATAATATCGATCTCTACGTTGGTGGCGCGCTGCCAGCCAGCCGCATATATGGACACATGTACTTGTTTTTTAGGAAGGGTGATATAAGCAGTAATTAACGAGGGTGAACTTTTTGAAATTGTATATAGCGGTTTTATAAATTTGCCTAATTTCTCCTCACTACCACAACTTGCTTGCTCGCATTCAAAAATGATCTCGGCATTTAGCGCTTTTAGCTGATTTTTATAGTTATTGATTAAATGAGCAGGTGTATAAGACGGCGGTAGCTCATAGTTGGTTCTAGTTAGTTTTCCTTTCACTTCTTTTGATTGAATATTTTTATCGTCAATTGCCGTGATCAATTGCACAGGCGTGAAGTGCCTTAATTCATTTTTTGTTTCTTTTACCTCTTTAGGCTCAGAAAATAATTCTTGTGATGTTGCCGAATAGGCATTCATCGCTGGCATCGCCGAAATGATGATTGCCAATGACATTAGCGCGGATTTTAACATATCAACTCCCTGTTGTGTGGTATCCAATATTTTGTGAAATAACATTAAGTGATCATAAGATATTCAAACATCAATAAGGTGTAAAACAATTTGTAATATGATGACTATATACCTATCACTTTTAGTGCCTTTTGTTTTTTGCTCCATCCTTAAGGATGTATTTAAGTGGTGAGTAATATTTTATTAGGAAAAGGTAACAGGTTTATTGGTGGACATTCTGTTGATGGTGATAAAATTTGAGTACATTAATAAGGATATTGCTCACTAATAATCATTATGGCCAAAATAATAGAGTTAGATGATAAATCTTGGTTTTATAACCTGTACATAAAAGGGATGCGTAACTTTAACGCGCAAAGTGACGTGGGTTTATATGTCGCTAATATAGGTTACCCTCTGTCTTTGGGCGTTTCGTTGTTATTGCTTATTTTGATGGTCGGTTTGGCTGTGTTACCTCTTAACTTCCCAAATACTGAGTTTGCTCGTGCATTAGTATTAATCAACGTGGGATTATTACCTGTCTACTTAATAGGACGTTATTGGCTGGTTAGGCGACGTTACGGTATTAGCGGGACATTACGGTGCTATGTAAGCCAGCAGCGTATTGCCATTCCTGCTAATGCAATAATTAATAAGCCTGTGGGGCAGTTGGAGTTACAACGCGGTAACATTGAGCGCATCACGGTAAAATATAAATCACAAATGCATCGTTTACATGTGCGTAATCATATTACCGCGTGTGATATTAAGCTAAAAAGCGGTGAATTCATTACCCTTAATGCGATGTATTTCCCGCTTAAACACATTGTTTACATGCTGTGTTTTTTCGACTACCCATTAACAACGCTGCACGGCAATTGGTCATGGGCTTTTTTGCCTAATATTATAGCCGTAATATTCCCTGTTTTAGTCAATGTCGTTGTCACAGGCATGCTAGTGAAACACTATTTTTTGTAGTGTATATTCAATTGATTATATACATGATTGATTGTGAGTTTTTAAGCGTTAGTAAAGCCAAAGCGTAAATTAAAAGGATGTTTTCATGTACAAATTAATCGCTATTATTTTATTACTATTTATCTCGACAGCGTCAATGGGAGCGACTGAAGATGAGCAAGCTCAGTGGATGGCAGCCGCAAAGAAAATTAACTTATCTGAACCGCATTCCTTGTGTAAAAAATCAGTTAATGTCGTAATCAATCAAGATGTAAAGTTATTCAGAACAATATTTGCTGAGATACCAGCAACAGATGAACAAGTAAAAATGCATTTAGCCGACTTACATGATAAATATTATAACAAGTCATATTTGGGTATCGATAATTACCGAATTGATGAAGGACGCGAGTTTGCGTTTGAAGATGCTAAAAACGCTAACAATAATTTTGTTCGTCAATCTGCGCAGATGCGTGGACATGATCTTGAGGTATGGGTAGGATATCGTTTTGATACTGTTTCACCGAAAACCAACAAACCTCGTCAAGCGAGTGGATACTGTAAACTAGCCTATTTACAAAACCAGTGGAAAATTATTTCGTTATTGTAGGCCATTATATGGTACCTGCTTATCCTTTTTGTTCATTATCGGCATGTTAATGACGTAATAGAATTATATGGCTAAAAATAGTCGATAACGAGGCTCTTTATATAGTTGGTAGACACTAACAATAATCTTAAAAAGTGTAAATTCGATTAAGGAACAGGATGTTTAACAAGTTAACAGGGACGTTATTGATTACAGCGTCATCATTTACAATCGTGTCAGCCGTTGAAAAAATAAAGTGGATTTTTATATGCTTTAATCTGATTTATGTGGTGTTGGCGGTAAGTGTCTTTTCTTTTTCGGCTGAAACTGTCGGGCGTTTAATGCTCAGTATATTGTCGATGTTGGTAGCGTTTAGTTATCAATGTCGATGGTGTTTTGATGCCTCACGCAATGTGTTAATACAGTTCCATGGTTTCAAGTTAGGGAGGAAATCCATTTATTCCCTTCAACAACAAGATGTTGATTACTCAATAATAAAAAATATTGAGTTAAAAGAAGTGCATAATACTTATAAAGTGATTTTGCATGTTAAAGAGAGTCAACAAGCTCCATTTCCTGAACCGATATCGATATCGATATTGTTAAAAGTGAAGCAACATAAGTTGCCCACATTGGTGCAACAATGTCGAAAAGAGTTAATGTCGCAGGGGATTAATGTTGTCGGTCAATTTGATAGCGTTAGCCGTAAAGATTGGCCAACCTTTAGTTCAGTTCCGCTCGACCAAGATACCGTAAAAGCCTTTATTGGGATTAAGCTATTTAACGACCCGATAAAATTACAATACCCCGTCACACTGTTTATGCTGCCTTTACCTCGGCAATACTTTCATCAAGTCTGGGCTTCAAGTTATATTAGTTTTATGGCCGCCCTGTTTATCCTTTATTCCAGCCATAATATCGTAGCGGCCATAGTGGTTGCATTATTTGGGGTAGCTGTGTCTGCTGTAAGGCGAAAGCTCATTTGCGATAAGCATTATACACAGGGGATATCGAATCCTAATGAGATTGTTATCAGCGAGAATTCACTTGTTATTCCAAGAGTGTATTTTGAGGACAAGCAAGTTAGACAGATAGAAAAGTCTGCGATTAAATCAATTAATATTGAGTGGAATTGGTATAAAGCTGGCGATGGTGACAGTACCCTTAGGCAATACAGGCGACCTTTTGTATTTAGAGTAAACATTGATGTCAGTCACGGTGAAAGCATTACGTTAGCTGGGCAAACATTTGATAGTAATAAATTTGTTATTGCACTGTCTCAACTCGGCTACAGTGCAACGTTGACGCAAATCCCAAAAATAGCAGCGGTATGGCGTTTTTACATACTCATACCGATGGCTATAGCGCTACTAGGTATGACAGGCTTTGGCTTGTACTCGCTGTATATTCGTTATTTGATTTAACAGCAAAAGCAGCATCATTAACGTTGTCAGAACACGACAGAGTTAGTGTTAAATACATGACTTAAGGATGAGCTAAAAATGAAAACGATAGGATTACTGGCATTGTGCGGCTTAAGCACTGCCAATGTATATGCCAGTTGTAATATTGATTTTGAAGTACAAGGTGAATTGGACTCCACATTGCAGTACCAATTGACTTACTATAATACTCTGCATTCACGTAAGACGATGGATTTAAACAATCTTACCGCGTTTACAAAAAACAATATTGAATTGCCTGGCTGTCCTCAAAAGCATAAAGCCGATCTGACTATGACTTATACCAAAGAGGGCACCAGTTATATTGTGTTTGAAAGTCATTTGTTTCCTAATCAATCCAGTATTTATTTTAGTCACAGCAATACATTAGCGTTTAGAAGTTGTGCTGGTTGCGACTTGCAACAATACACCTATGTCGCGAAAGAGATCCAACAGCAAGGGATGGATAAAGAGTTGAACGCTTTGGTTGTGCAGCAGGCTGACTATCTTGATTATCTTCGCTATGCCGATGTTAGAGCTGTTTTTGGTGAAAGGTCAAAGGCGATTGTTAATGCTGCTATTGAGGCAGGATATATCACTCCACCCAATATTGGTGCTATTAATGAAAAGCCACCTCATACCCGCGATGTGATTAAACAATGGCTGGCAATATTGGCACCGCAAAAAAGTTTTAAAAATATTTTAGGGGCGAAAACCCGCCAGCAGGACGCTTTTGCTGACTATGAGGCAATGACAGATAAAATTTCACTGACTAACCCAACGTTTTTCGATCAACTGACAAATCTCACCAAAGGGTTCAAGGATAAAACGATATTTACAGGGGAAGTGCAGTCGTTAATCGCCCCGTTTTTGTCGACCACCGATGCGGATATAAAAAAACTTGTCAGCATGATTAATGAGTCATTAAGCCAAGCATTATCGTTACCTGAGCAGGTAAACAACGTAGTGATATCAAAAGGCGATATTAACAACCCTAAGCCTGACGATTCCGCTAGGTTGATGGCAAATTGGTTTAGATTGTTGCACACCATTGAGTCTGGCACGCCTGAGCAATTAGCCATGTTTTCAGCTCAGTTTAGAGCCGGTGTGATGACAGATATTTTGAATCGTGATGACTCAAAGCAAAAAATACTTTCAGCAGCGATAAAAAAGTACAGTAAAGCAATACGTTATTCACCGTCAAAAAGTAGCGACAAAGATGTAGCCGCTTACAATATGCTATTAGATGAATTTAAAGGGAAAGTTGAAGTTAACGGAAAACGTTTAATGTTAAAAGACGCTGACAGTGCTCAACAACTGGAGTGGGTTTACGAAAATAACAGCTGGAAACTGGATACCGTTTTAATTAAATAATTCAGACTGGTGAAAAGTGTAACTATTAAATCAATTAGGGATAAATGATGATGTTCATTAAATGGGTAAAAAGTCGCTGTTATCAATTTTCAACTATTGCATGTAGCTCAATGCTGGTATTTTCCGTATCAGCCAGCGAGGCCAGTTTACCTAAAGAGGTCAGTGAGTTAAAGCCGCGTTGTGATCAAGTAATGCGGGATATTCGTGATGAAAAAATAGATGAAATTATCAAAGGGTATCACCCTATGATGCAACAATGGCAGGATGGAAAAAGAGCTCGGAAGTTGATTGAGCTTAGTTTAGGCGGTTATAAAAGAGCTTCCGGTGGAGGAGAGCTAATAGATTTTATGATGTTTGATCCAGAATCGTCAGGCTTTATGGAGCCGAGTGCAAACTTAAAAGGAAATTACCCCAATACCACACGTGTTATAACAATTAACTACAGTTATAATTTTATAAAGCCAAATGGGCAAAGTCGTACAGGTGGCACAAGATGCATACTATTTGAAGATGATGGCCAATGGTATTTTTATGATGATTTACCCTTTTAGTATTGCTTTATAAATTACCACTTGTAGATGAAAACCAGCAGTCAGTTGACTGTTGGTTTTATTTTAACAATGTTCAGTGACGTATTAGTTTCTGATGTTAATGATTGTTTTAAAGTAGAGCCCTTATTAATGCCGTGGATTAAACAGAGTTTTAGTATTTTTAAAAGTAATACGACACTCGAAATGAAATTAGATGAACGTCATAAAGTTACATTTGTCTCTCGGATCCTCATTTCGCCTTTTTCAATGTTAACTTGGCTATTGTTGTTAACCAGTTTAATTGGTGTACCTTTGCTATTGATGTTTGTGTTACAGGCATCCCCAGATGCTATTTTGCCAGTAACATTAATCTGCATAGCCGTTGTCTTGATATTCCATTGTTGGGTTAACTATAAATCAGGGTTGGTGACGAGTTTAACCAAAGAGGCTTTGGCGCTTCCTGAGGTATTTTGCAAATCTACAACACAAAGTTATATCCGTCTGAGCCGTATAAGCGCTATTCATATTCAGCGCTACCGATTTAGTTATAAACGTGAAACCCCTGGGAAATGGTATAGACAAATATCGAAAGCTGATATTTATACTCATGCACGACTCACGCTTAATACCGGTGAAAAGATAAATATATCAAGAGCAAATCTGTTTGCATTGCCAGAAATAATTGAATACAAACGACAAACACTCGCCCGAGATTACTTTTGCTTATCCTACGCCATTGAAGGTATTGTTGGGGCTGTTTTTATTATACTTAGTGGGTTTGTATTTATCGAAATAAAAAGGTGTTAACCGTAACAGGAAAAGCAAAATAAATGGACTTATAAGGCAATCGATTCAATGAAGAATAATGCAATTTGGTTAGCGATGTTGTTAACTGCTACTTTAGGCGTTACAGGTTGTAATGAGCCGGTAAAACAAGACCAGAATGGCAAGCTGATTTCCGCCGCGCCTATGTCAAATGAATATGCCGACTTTCTCGTCAAGTGGAGAAATAAAGATGAAGATGGAGATGGCATTCTTGATGAGTTAGATGATTATCCTTTAGATGCTTCTCAATCCCGTTTTGAGCTAATCCGCGAACAAGAACCCAATGATAATCCCTCAATAGCAACTCATGCAAATCGTTATCCTCCATTTAAAATGTCAGGCGCAATATCTGTTAAGTCAGATAATGGTGATTTGTTTTCCTTTAATGCACAAAAATAACATGGCCACCCAAAACTGTTGGCTAAATATTAAACACTCAACTACGCTTTATTTACCCTTCCTAAATGGTATTTGAAGATGGCCAGACCAAGACAAACTATCGTTAGCTTAGAAGATACACCTTACTATCACTGTTGTTCACGCGTGGTACGTAAGGCTTTTTTGTGCGGTTTTGATAGCTCAACAGGTGAAAACTTTGAGCATCGACGAGAATGGGTTGATGCCCGTATTATTGAATTAGCGACAATTTTCGCCATTGATATTTGTGCGTATGTTGTCATGAGCAATCACTTGCATGTAGTGATTAAAGTGGACGCAGATAAAGCAAAAAACTGGTCAGATAAAGACGTACTGATTCAGTGGCACAAAGGCTTTAAAGGTACCTTACTGACACATAAGTTAGTCAAAGGTGAAGACCTGAATGAATTTGAATTAATGACGGTAAATGACAGTATCACCCAATATCGACAACGCTTAATCGATATTAGCTGGTTTATGCGCTCACTCAGTGAGCCGATAGCCCGAATGGCCAACAAAGAAGATAAGTGCACAGGCAGGTTCTGGGAAGGACGCTTTAAATCTCAAGCACTATTAGATGAAGCCGCAGTATTAGCTTGTATGGCTTATGTTGATTTAAATCCTATTCGCGCCCAAATGGCCACCACACCCGAAAGCTCAGACTATACCAGTATTCAGCGTCGAATAAATTCAGCGATAAAAGGTGAGCAACCAACAGAATTATTGCCTTTTGTGGGTAATGAGCGCTTAAACATACCTAATGGGTTAATGTTCAGTGTAAAAGACTACATCGTACTGGTTGAAGATACTGGTAGGATTATTCGACAAGATAAGCGCGGTGCCATTAGTTCAAGCAGCCAAGATATTCTTAATAGACTCAACATCCCTGCCGAGAACTGGCTAAAAATTACTACCGAGTTTGGCGCGTTATTCAAAGGCGCAGTAGGGGCTTTACCTGCATTAACTGACTATTGTGAACATTTAGACCGAAAGCGACGACAAGGCGCTTCAAATTGCCAGCGCTGGCTGTGTGCTTAAGGCTTAATATCGAGAAAACTATAATGTATTTTTAATAACATGGCCACCCAAAACTGTTGGCTAAATATTAAACACTCAACTACGCTTTATTTACCCTTCCTAAATGGTATTTGAAGATGGCCAGACCAAGACAAACTATCGTTAGCTTAGAAGATACACCTTACTATCACTGTTGTTCACGCGTGGTACGTAAGGCTTTTTTGTGCGGTTTTGATAGCTCAACAGGTGAAAACTTTGAGCATCGACGAGAATGGGTTGATGCCCGTATTATTGAATTAGCGACAATTTTCGCCATTGATATTTGTGCGTATGTTGTCATGAGCAATCACTTGCATGTAGTGATTAAAGTGGACGCAGATAAAGCAAAAAACTGGTCAGATAAAGACGTACTGATTCAGTGGCACAAAGGCTTTAAAGGTACCTTACTGACACATAAGTTAGTCAAAGGTGAAGACCTGAATGAATTTGAATTAATGACGGTAAATGACAGTATCACCCAATATCGACAACGCTTAATCGATATTAGCTGGTTTATGCGCTCACTCAGTGAGCCGATAGCCCGAATGGCCAACAAAGAAGATAAGTGCACAGGCAGGTTCTGGGAAGGACGCTTTAAATCTCAAGCACTATTAGATGAAGCCGCAGTATTAGCTTGTATGGCTTATGTTGATTTAAATCCTATTCGCGCCCAAATGGCCACCACACCCGAAAGCTCAGACTATACCAGTATTCAGCGTCGAATAAATTCAGCGATAAAAGGTGAGCAACCAACAGAATTATTGCCTTTTGTGGGTAATGAGCGCTTAAACATACCTAATGGGTTAATGTTCAGTGTAAAAGACTACATCGTACTGGTTGAAGATACTGGTAGGATTATTCGACAAGATAAGCGCGGTGCCATTAGTTCAAGCAGCCAAGATATTCTTAATAGACTCAACATCCCTGCCGAGAACTGGCTAAAAATTACTACCGAGTTTGGCGCGTTATTCAAAGGCGCAGTAGGGGCTTTACCTGCATTAACTGACTATTGTGAACATTTAGACCGAAAGCGACGACAAGGCGCTTCAAATTGCCAGCGCTGGCTGTGTGCTTAAGGCTTAATATCGAGAAAACTATAATGTATTTTGACACTTTGGTTGGTATCAATCAGCTAGTGTTGCCTTCATTTTGGCCTATAAGCTGATTATCAAGTTTAAAAACTTATTTACTGTTTAAAAGGATGTATTTTTGTTTTTGTATAGTCATAAAAGGCTATCGTAATTCAAGTGAAAAGGCAGTAAGTTATTTCATTATAAAAATGGGTGGCATTGTTGGCAGCATTGTTGGCAGTAAGTTATTTCATTATAAAAATGGGTGGCATTGTTGGCATTGTTGGCATTGTTGGCATTTGCATTGTTGGCATTTCGTATCGTTGTTAAGGATAACAAATGCAGTATTCGCAATTATCTAAACAGTATAAATTTATCAATCCAGTAGGGCTGCCAGAGCAATTACGCATTGCCACTAAAAGGCATTATTTTTGTAAGGCGTTTTGTTTTCTTGGGCTAATACCTCTGTGTGCATCAGTGCTAATGACTTTAACACTTGATGGAAACCAGCAACTTTTTTATCAAGCTGTGGTGGCATTATTATTACCGACGCTAATATTATTAGGTTTGTGCCAACACTACCTCGTGTTTGACCGCGCAATTAATCAACGTTTTGTGCAATTACAATTGTTAGGTTATTGCTTTAAAAAAAATAACTGTGAGTCACTGCAGTCAACTGAATTAATCTTGCTGCATAATGTTAATGACAGAAGCCAATACTGCATGAGATTAAACGGTACCAGCTATATGATTGGTACTCTTGAAGAAACATCTGAGCTTGTGTTATTTATTTCACAAAATTTTAATATTACAGCAAAAGAGCAAGTTACTGACTTTCCTAACATCCATACTTTAGATACTCATGTGCCAGCCGCATCATTGGCTGAATCGGGCTCTTAAGGCATTTATACCATGGATATGCCTACCTCTAACTCTAACTCTTTGCATAAAGCTAATGCCAAGCAGACAAATTCCATTGATTCACCGTCAATGTTTATCCAACCACTTTGGCAAGTTCGTATTGGATTAAGGCTGTTATACCCATTACCTTTTATATTGTTATTTTGCTTTTCCATGAAATACATCGGAGGCTTATAGCATGTTTTTCAAACCACTATCGCCAACAAAGGCCGTTATGGCCAAGACTCGTTTACACATTATCACCCGAGTGTTTTTTAGCTGTGTGTTTGCTTGTATGCTTTTAATTGTCATGGTGGATATTGCGCAACACACATATGATGAGGTGTTCATGTATTCAACTCTTGCGCTACTCTGGTGGCATTTCACATTTGCAAAGCGACAAGTCACATTTGATCTTCAAAGCCAGCAAATCACCACCAAAATCAGCTCTCTCTATTTATTAACTCAGCAGGTTATTCCCATCAGGAATATTGCAGCGCTGCAATTACGCCGCAGGGCAAGTAGTAATGGCGGTCGTGCTTACGAGTTATTAATCGTGATGCACACCCAAACTGAACCGTTAAGGTTTGAGTATGGGGGATTATATCGAATGCAATCTCTAGGCAAGCAAATAGCAGATTTCTGCAACATACCGTTTATAAATCAGTTAGATTAACAAGACATGTGAGCTCAAACCGCTAACCGACTCATTTTGTTGTTAAGCGAGTACAAGCACATAATGGACATAGTGACCTAGGCTAGTCGTATCAATTAAACTACGTCACTTTGTTTTTTTAATGCCTAAAAAATATTAAAGGGATTTAATGAGTTATAAAATTATTAAGCAGACGGATGAGCATATTGTGCTGCAAGATACTGGTGGCATCATCGATTTCATTTTTGGAATAGTGTTTGCGTCACTTGGCGCAGGGGTTATATATTTAGGTTGGTTTGGCTACCAAGATACCGGTGAGATATTCATGCCACTCATTATAGCCCTCGTCGGCAGTTGTTTATTCTTTCCTATGTTTAAGCGTAACCGATTAACGATTGATGCGACACGTAAAGAGGTGGTGAAAACCAAGTCCTGGTTTGGTATTACCAGCAATAAAGAAATAGTCACGAATAGCGGTTTATCTTTACTAGAAATGTCTGGTTTCATTACCGGTGAATTTAACGCTTTTTTTGATCGTCAAGAAATAGTTAGGCATCATTATGCGCTTAAGTTTTATAGCTTCCCTGAATGGCATATCACTATCAGAAATGTATCAACCATGATCAATATTGTGATGTTTTTTGAAAAACACTTTGATACCGATTTGGCATTAGTTGTTCAACATAAAAGGCACAAATTTAGTACCAAAGGGTTATTAAAAGACCATAAGCCGACTGCACTTCCAACAGGTGATTTAGTACATGAATCAGGCTTTCAGCAACTAACTATCGGCGGCATGCCTTTTACATCATTAAGATTTTGGTTGTTTGCGATGAGTACCATAGGCATATCATTTTTTATTTCGATATTTATATTATTCTTTTCTGAATCCGTTTTTACGCCTTATGTATCCTTGCCAGTTCAATATGCTTTATCAGCGTTACTGATTGGCTTTTTTTCTTGGGTATTTTTTTACCGCGCAGCGGGGACAAAACTCAGAATTTATAATGATACTTTGATTGTTAAACATGGTGTGTTTAACGAAAAAACCTATAAACGTTCAGATATCATTGGTGTAGTAAACATTACCCGAAATACGTATTTAGTGACTCGATTAGGTGCCGAATGGTTAGCTTTTAGATTACCAACAGAGCACAGCTATGCGATTCACAGTTGGTTAATGCCATATCTGAAACGCTAAACGCTGGATTTATTATAAGCACTTATTTAAAACTCAACTAACAGGATGTTATCGATGAATATGATGAAAAAAGCCAGCTTGCTGGTGGCCATGACTACCGCCATTACGACAGTGAGCTTTGCAGCATTGGCGAGTAATCAGGGTGCTATTGATGCATTTGAGGCTAAAACTAAACCGATTGCCCAAGATGCAAAAGTGATATCAGAAAAACAATTAGCGTTGATGGGTGAGTTTAATCAGCTCGTGGCGTCGGGTAATGCTGCTGCAGTATTTCAAAGCGGTAAGGTTATAGAGTTACAAGCTCTAGGCGAGCAGACGTTGGTGCAAGCTAAGCTGTTTGTCAAAGAGTATGAGCAGTTTTTAGCGCAATTACCTGAAACCTCTACCTGTTATACACCTGAAAATGTCACTGAATATAATCAGCTTATTAATGAGGTCGCAACTAAGAATCAATCTTTATCTGAGTTAACTAACACGGTCGCGCCGGGTGATGAAATGGCTGCTACGATGGCAGTATTAAATTTGCAAATGCATGCCGGGCAGGTGGGTAGTTTGGTGCAAATGTTCCAACTGGTGAAGATGTGCTATGTCACCGAAGCGATGGGATACACCAAGCAAGATGTTGAGCGTATGCAAGCGGAAGAAGAGCAGTAAAGTCTATATGAGTGATCATTTATTAACGCGCAATTGTAATGCAGCATCAAAAATAAACCCCATTCGCTTTTGCTTATGGGGTTTATTGTTATCTGTGAAAACGCCTTAAGTTAAGCGACACAAATGACTATATGACTAGGGTTAAAATACCAGTGGATTAACCTGATCATATAAGTGTTGGTATAACGTTTGAGTAAACCCTGTGTTGTTATCAAAGGTGACTGACACATTGTTAGAAGCAGACGTTTGCATTTTTTCATTGAGTTCAACTCTGATCAACCGCTGCTCATCAAATAAGAAGTAGTCTGGATACACATATTCCTGTGCGGTGCCTTCGACGATTTCAGCCACTTTAATTAATAACTGATCACTTGGACTATTGCTTTTAGTCATTTGATAACGTTGTTCAATATTGCCATCGCTATCAAGCAAGGCAATGGTTTGGTTTTCTTCATCGATAATGATGTCGAGCGGGAAATAAAAATCAAATAAGACTTCGGCTACCATTGTTGTAGAAAGTGTTTCTTCAGTGACAAAGCTTGATAGCGCATATGTTTCATAATCTTCAACTACACGGCACATCACATCATCGGCTTGAGTGACCGTTAAACTATACAGCGTATCTGGCCAGGTTAATGCGTCTAATTTTAACATTTCTGGAGATGTATTTAACACTGATTGCCAAAAGTCGCTGGTGTTGGCGTTAGTGATCTTATTGATATCGATAGTAATAGGAACATTCGTGCCTGTATAAACCGTATTGTAGGTATTTCCTGTAATGCTAGGTTCAGTCACTGGGCCATTGTCTTCTGTATACCAGCGCTTGTCTGTTGTGTGCCAACATTCTGTAAGCTCGTCATCGTCTTCATCTAATGGTGCTTCAAATGCTAGGCCTTGGCCGGTTAGAGCGGAGACCCAGACCAACACTTTTGTGTTGTCGGCATTTTGCATAGAAAACCCACTTAGATCAGAAGATAAAGTAAGTGATAAGGTGTTAGCAAAACCGCTTTCATTAATGATATTACCTAGCACAACATCCCAATCATTTTGTGACAAAATACGAGAATCGATAGGTAATTCTGTAAATCCTAATGCGATGGCTGAGTCGCTAAAGAGTATATTAATGGCTAAGGTAAAGGCGTCATCTGAGAAGAACTCTTCGATAGAAAGGCCGCTATCACTTAATATTTGCCAAAGCTCTGCATAAGTCGCAGCAAGTATTTTTTCTGCTGCGATTATGTTTGGAATTTGAGTCGCGATGACTTGTTGTAAATAGGCAATGACATATTCTATGCGGGTAAAACTCGCGGTGGCTGACATTTCAGCAGAAACTGAGTACAGGGTATTTGCATCTAATTGATACAAAATAGCTAATAGCGTGTCTAACTCGGTTGATAGTTGACTAATGTCACTGTCAGACAGGTTTTGATTCATCATTTCTATAATGCGAGACTGTTTAATATGAGTCAGGTTGTTAATCGCGCCATTGTATTGTGGGCTTGCGATTAATGTCCCTTGTCCTGCATCATTAACGATAGCTTTTGGTGCTGCTCGGTTAGTCGGGTTTTTAACCTTAAGTGCTAAAGAGCGGGCCTGGATTGCTTGTGTTGCTGTTGCTGCTTGCCAGTTAGCCACTAAGTAATAGTCTGGGGTTTCAACTTCGCTCTTCCAGTCTATTTGATAGTTACCGTCAACATCTGTAATAGTAAAAGGTTCATCGCTATCACAAACTAAGTTTTTATTTAAATCAGCACACACGGTTGCGCCAGATAATGCCCCTTGATAGACCGCAAGGCCGTTTACCTGGTGAGTGTATTCTGATGCTACTGGCGGCGTAGTAATCGGGGGAGGTGTACTTGAATCTGGTTGCGTGATTTCGATACTAGAGTCGTCGTCAGATGAACCGCAACCGACTAAGAGTGTGCCAGAGATTAATATGGCTAATATGCTTTTATGGTGCATTAATGTGTCCTTACATTATGGGGTGAAGTGTTTTTAAACAATGAAAATATCGAGTGTGAAATATTAAGCGAGCCTAATAATGTATCGTTTACTGGATACATTGTTAGGCTCACTTTTTAAGTGCTAACTGGAGTATTTGATAGAGGATTAACCGGCAGCGAAAGCAAATAATTGGCCACGGTTTTTAATCTTGGTTTTTTTATAAATATTCTGTACGTGCATTTTGACGGTATTAACAGAGATGTTGAGCTCTTTGGCCATTTCTTCGTTGGTTAATCCATGCAGTATAAGTGATAAGACTTGTTGTTCTTTTTTTGTGGTGACGGCAAGTATTTTGGCGCGATTACCTGATGATGGAATACGCTTTCTTTGGAGGATGTATTTAGAAACGGCTTTAGGGTTAAAGCTAATGTCGCCATCTTGTACTTGTTTAATGCTTTGTATTTGATGAGCTATAGAGTCAGAGACACTAATGGCGCCATGAAATCCAGATGAAATAAGGATAACTTCTAGTTCTACATTCAAAGCAGAACAAAATGCAATGTGCAAGTCGCTTTTAAATAATTCAGCAGATAAGTAACCAATTTCTTGTAATGGATTATCAAGATAATGAACCATAATGGCGCTGCCATTTTCGGCATTTGATGCAGCAGACAATTCTGATAACGCGCAGTTCGCATTGGTTGGAATTAAGTTAAATTCAATCAAACTAGCGAGATTTTGAAATTGTCCATGAAGATGGACAGGGAAATCTACGATTATAAGGTTATTGCTGAACATGTCACATTCCTTGTTTAAAAACCCAGCGTCCGTTTGCTGTTGTTTTATACTTTTTCGATGTTTGTTTGTGCTATTTATTGAAAACTTGCAGCAACACTAGCATGTATCAAATCAATAAAAAATGCATTTTGTGTAATCTATTAGCATGAGTGATTATACAATGTTTACTGTAAACCGATGTTTTATTTACATTTGAGCAATATTGATTGTTTAAATAATGCTCAGAGCAGTATCCTACAACATAAAAAGACTATTGCATACGGTAAAATGATTATTTTTAACCCGTAAGCTTATCCTAAGCGGTGTATCACTTATGCTGTTTTTTTGGATCAACGTTTAGGTTTTCTTGAATGACTTGGTTTACCTTTATTCGCCACCGGCTTTTTAGGTTTCGCGCCTCGACCTTGCATAAAGTGCTCTGGACCTTCAATTTTATCTCGTAAACTTTGAGTCGGCTTTTTCTTGGCTTTTTTGGGCGCGTTTTTGACTTCTGAAGATGAATGTTCAATTAACTTCATTAGCGTGCTGAGTTCTTGCTCATCCAAATCGCGCCACTCTCCTACAGGCAGCCCTTTAAGCGACACATTCATAATTGACTGACGTTCTAGCTTGGTCACTTCAAAGTTGAAATGTTCGCACATTCGACGAATTTGACGATTAAGCCCTTGCACTAGAATTATGTTAAATACGAACGTTGAAACTTGTTCAACTTTACATTTTTTAGTGATGACACCTAACATCGGCACGCCTGCTCGCATACCTTGTAAAAATGCTTCGGTGATCGGCTTATTAACCGTGACCACATATTCTTTGTCGTGATTGTTGCCTGCGCGGAGAATTTTATTGACTAAGTCACCATTGCTGGTGAGAAATATTAACCCTTGTGAATCTTTGTCTAAACGACCAATCGGAAATACGCGTTCGCTGTGGTTTACAAAATCGACAATATTATCGCGTTCGGTATTTTCGGTGGTACTCACAATACCTACTGGTTTATTAAGGGCGATGAAAACAAGATCGGCTTCGTCTCGAGGGGCGATATCGTGACCATTCACTTTGACTTTATCGCCAAATTCGACGCTGTCACCAATTTTGGCGCGTTTACCGTTGATAAAAACATTACCTTGCTCAATGTAGCGGTCTGCTTCACGGCGTGAGCAAATACCACTCTCACTAATGTACTTATTTAGACGGGTTGCAGATTCACTCATGGTGGTTCCTTTATCAACATAAACGCACTGCAAAGGCAGGCTGGATCGGCGCAGATAATATCATAAAATAACCGGACAAAGAGCTGTTTGATAAACGTTTATTATCAGTCGTTGAGGTTTCCTATGTCATATAGGTGAGTATCACAAATCAAAACCCAGTTGCGTTGTGGTGTGCTGTTGTTGAGGTAATAGGTTAATGTCGGCCAATACTGATGCACTGTGTGCCAACTGTTGTTGCAGTAAACGGTACAAATCGACCGCTAATTGCGGTGCATTGTGATTGTCTGGGGTGTGGATAAACAAATAGGGTTGTTTGTTTTGCGCGATCCATAAAGGCAGCTGTTTAAGCCAGTTTTGGAAAAAATGTATATTGGCTTCCGCTTGCGGATGACCAATAAAGCGCACCACAGGATTGTGTGCGGTTGCAATGGCGTGTACTGGCACTTTAGGCTTTTTTTGGTGGGCATCTATCACTGCGGCTGTGGTTGGCGCGGCCGCAAAAACAGGCCTCGTATCCATAATGATACGATTGCAGTTATTGTCGATGAGTAAGCGGTTTAATGCTTGCTCTGCTTCACCTTTAGCAAAAAAGGCGCTATTACGTACTTCGACGCCATAGGTTAGGCCTTGTGGTACTTGAGTTAAAAATTGTGCTAACTGTGGCAACGATTGTGGCCCAAAACTGGCCGGAAGTTGAATTTTCCACACCCCGGTTCGGTTAATTAGCGGTTCCATTACGCTAAAGAATTGTTGTAGGGCCGGCCCTGCATGTTGTAGCTGTAATTCATGAGTGATGTGCTTGGGCAGTTTAAAGGTAAATTTAAACTCGTCATGGGTTGCGGCGTACCAATTTTGTACATTCTGTAACGACGGCGTGGCATAGAAAGTAGTGTTACCTTCAACGGTATTAAATATTTCGGCATAGCGCGCGAGCCGATGTGCTTGGCTATTGCCGTAGACGGTTTGTTGCCATTGGTTTTGTGACCACATGGCTAAACCTAATCTTAATGGCGGATAAATAGTCGCTGTTGAAGTGCTATTGTCCAAAACAATCCTTAGACTTGGGTAAGTGTTTTATATAAAAATATCGATATTGTGCTAATAAGGTCTTTAATGGGCTAAAAAACAACATTTAGTTATTTTTGTCTATATCTAATGGCTTTACCCATCTGATAAAATTATCACAATTAGTTACGCGATGTATTGAACATCTCAACCAAAAGTTAAATGGTGCGTTATTGTGATTTTATGCGTTAGATGGAGAGTTTGTGTCTAGTCCAAATACAGACAGTCAGTTTGATAATTATCGACCTAATACATCTTCCGCCAAACCGGCTCCGGTTCGTCGCAGTAAAGCGGGTTGGTTATTCATCGTATTATTGTTAGCCACAGCCTATCTGATCGAGTTTGAGGTGCGGACATCGTATTATCAATCTTATTTTTTGCATCAATATGCGACTAAATTAACCTATAAAGTACGTGATTATCGCAGCGATGCAGTGATTTATCCTAAGTATGGTCCTTTTGATGATCGCCATGGTTATAGCCAATTACCGCAGAAAATAGCGCGTCTTATTGAGCGTAATTATCAGATAACTCAGCAAGTAGCATTTTCACCAATGTTGATGGATTATACCAATATTGGTTTTTTTCCGCCGTATCATGAAAAAGCCCAATCAGGCTTAATGATAAAAGATTGCCGTGACATGACGGTATTCGATTTCTCCTATCCTAAACGAGTGTATCAAGACCAAGATAAAATCCCAGATCAAATCATCAATACCTTATTGTTTATCGAAAATCGTGAAATGTTGAGTCCAGAAGCTAACTACAACCCTGTGGTTGACTGGCCTCGATTTGTGCTGGCAGCCGCCAGTCAGGTAGCGGGTATTTTTGGGGCTGATATGTCTAAAGCGGGTGGTAGTACTTTGGCCACCCAAATTGAAAAATTTAGGCATTCTAACCACGGCTTAACCTTGAGTATTAAAGATAAGTTATTACAAATTGGTTCGGCAATTGTACGAGTGTATCAACAAGGTGAAAGCACCATTGGCGCTCGCCAACGTATCGTACAAGATTATCTCAACACAGTGCCATTATCATCGGCGCCAGGGTTTGGTGAAGTTCATGGTATTGGTGATGGCTTATGGGCCTGGTTTAAAACAGATTTTAATCAAGCTAATCAAATACTATTGAGCCGTCATACTCAGCAAAATGCTGCTGAGCGTGGCAAGGTGTTTCGTCAAATCGTGGCCTTAATGATTGCTCAGCGTCGGCCGTCGTATTACTTACGCCAAGGTCATGAGGATTTAGAATCGTTAGTAGACAGCTATTTACGTTTACTGGGCGGTGATGGTCTGATTGAAACGCAATTGATGGTGTCGGCACTTGAGCAAACATTACAATTTAATTCTAGTAAGTTAGCGACGACTAACCTCGCTAACAATAAAGGGGTTAATGCGGTACGTATTCGTACTGCGGGTATGTTGGGATTAAGTTTATTTGATCTCGATCGCTACGATTTATCAATTAACAGTACCTTCCACGGTGACTTGCAACAACAAGTTAGCGATTACTTACGTAGTTTAGCTCAGCCCAGTTCGGCTGAACGTATCGGACTACTGGGTGAGCGTTTACTGTCGGTGCAGCAGTTAGATAAAGTGTTGTACAGCTTTACCTTGTATGAAAGTACCGACAGCGCCAATAGGGTACGGATTCAAACCGACAGTATTGATCAACCGTTTGATATTAATGAAGGCAGTAAGCTGGAGTTAGGTTCAACGGCTAAGTTACGTGTATTAGCGACATATTTAGACATTATTGCTGAATTACAACAACGTTTTTCGGCAATGACGGTGGCTGATTTACGCCAAGTGGATGTGGAACGTAAAGACCATATTACACGCTGGGTGGTCGATTATTTGATTACCACCCGTGACCGTAATTTAACCCGAATGTTAGATGCAGCACTGCAGCGCGAATATTCGGCTTCACCAGAAGAACGTTTCTTCACCGGTGGTGGTTTGCATGTATTTAACAATTTTAATAAAAAAGAAAACAGCCGCGTACCAACATTATATCAAGCATTGCAAGAGTCAATAAACTTGCCTTTTGTGCGCTTAATGCAAGACATTGTTAATTACAGTAGTAGTTATAACAGTGAAGGCAGTGTGTCGCAGCTATTGCGTAACGACAAAGATCCGCGCCGTGAAGAATACCTAAAAGCATTTGCTAAGCGTGAGGGCAGTTCGTTTGTAAAACGTTTTTATCGCAAGTATCGTCAGCTTGCACCAGAGCAACGTCTTGAGGTGTTATTTGATGGTATTCAACAACAAGAGCACAAGTTAACGGCGGTTTATCGTTATTTAAAACCTTACGATGGTGCCCGTGAGTTAAAGATTTTTCTTGCAGGGCGTTTACCAGCAAAAACCTTTACTGATAAACAAATTAATGTGTTGTACAACAAGTATGGCGAAGAAAAGTTCAATTTGGCTGATCAAGGCTATATTGCGCGGGTGCACCCGTTAGAGCTGTGGGTATTACGTTATTTAAATGACTATCCAGAAACGGGTCTTACTCAAGTATTAGAGGATGCGCAGCCGCAGCTACAAGAAGTATATCGCTGGCTGTTTAGAACGCGTCATCAAAATGCACGTGATGTGCGTATTCAAGTGATGTTAGAAGTTGAAGCTTTTTTAAGTATTCATCAGCGATGGGTGAGAATGGGTTATCCGTTTGAATACATGGTGCCTTCATTAGGCTCAGCTTTAGGCAGCTCGGGCGACAGACCTGCAGCATTGGCTGAGTTAATGGGTATTATTCAAAATGATGGCTATCGTTACCCTACAGTGAGAATTGATGAGCTGCAGTTTGCCAAGGACACACCATATGAGGTGACATTGGCTAATAATAAGCAAACAGTAACGCGGGTGATGCATCAAGAAGTTGCGCGAGCGTTGAAAAAAGCACTGGCAAATGTGGTCGAAAATGGCACTGCGAGAAGACTCAAAGGCAGCTTGGTGGATAGCAATGGCCAGGCTGTTGTTATGGGTGGTAAAACGGGTACTGGTGATAACCGTATTGCGACTGAAATTCGTAATGGCCGTAAAGTGTCTTCAACCGCTATAAACCGTACCGCAACGTTTGTGTTCTATTTAGGCGATCGTCACTTTGGTACCTTGACGGCGTTTGTGCCAGGGGAGAAGGCCGACGACTTTAGCTTTACTTCAGCACTGCCATTACAAGTACTTAAAGGCATGATGCCGATTTTATCACCGATGATAAACCAGCAAGAACAGTGTCAAACTGGTTTATAAATGATGAATCCAGCTTGCTGCGATCAACAAAAAAGCCCATGCTGTAAAGTATGGGCTTTTTGTTCGAATTAACATGTTGTTAAACGCTAAAAAGACTGAGCATAACAATAATGTGGCATACTACAGCAGCACTGGTTAATATTGTGCGTAATGTGAGGTAGCTGGTGGTGGTTGATAATTGTTTGGCTTTAAATTCAATATACAATAGATACAGATAACCACTGGCGAGTAGGATAAGCGCGGATAATGCAAATGGTGTTAACAGTGCAATCCAACAAGCGAGAGCGATGATATTACTAATGATAAGTAACTTAGCGATGTTGTCATCTAAGGTTAATATAACCGCTTTGCCCCACAGAGTACCGGCAACAAAACTTAAAATCACTGCGCTATAGCTAACAAACCCTAGCATAGTATGTTCGGGTGCTAATAGGCTATGATTGAAGGCTAATACACTGAGAATAATAAAAGGTAAAAGGCCAGCAAAGCCCAACCATTGCCATGTTTTAATGCTTTTCATCCTGTAGTCCTTTAATGCATGTTGATACGGTTATTCATCGTCAAGTGTGTCGATGAATGAGAATATATAACCTCAATTATGGATAATAAACGGTCATCAAACAGGCATTTCCGCTATCAGTGTTGAATCGACTTACAATAGGCGAGCTATTGATACGTCCAATATGCCTTGTTAGCAAAACACATGGCAAGTTTGATATTGCAGACTTGAATTAAACCCGTTTTTAACGATTTATCCCATCTCTTTTTAGAGCTGAGGTTATCTATAATATAAATGATCTTGGTGACACAACATAGAAAAGGCGAACCCGAAATGAATATTTCTCTTCATCCCATTACTGAAGCAGATTTAGATATATTGTTTGAATTTGAAAACGACCCTATTGCTAATAAAATGGCAGATTTTGTGCCGCGTAAACGTAAGGCTTTTAACCTGCATTGGCAGCAAAAAGTATTGGCTAATGAAAAGGCGATAGCGCAAGGGATTTGGATCGATGATGTTTTAGTGGGTAATGTTTTATCGTGGATTAATACCGACGCAGCAGCAAAGTCCGACCCACAAATGCGTTTAGTTGGGTATTGGATTGGACGTGAACATTGGGGCAAGGGCATTGCCACCAAAGCAGTGGAAATGTTTTTAAAGCAATTTATTTCGAGCCCAGTTTTTGCTTATATCGAGAAACAGAATCAAGGCTCAGTGGCAGTGGCGTATGCCAATGGCTTTTTCGACGTTACAGCGCAGTATCCGCAATTAATCAGTAAAGACAATTTACGTTTATTCAGACGTGGTAACGTTTAATATTCTCGTGGATTAATGATTGCCGCCGCCACATCCACCGCAACAACTGCCACCATTAGCTTGTTTTTTGGTAGTATTTTCAGCCTGAGATACTTTTTCTGTTGCAGAGTTCGAGTCTGTTACAGCAGTGTCCTGGGCTGTAGGTGCCACATTGCTAACTGGTTCAGCTTGCTTGGCTGGCTTGAAAATACCGCTAATTGAAAAACTCATGGTGATACCTCGTTATGGGAGCTGATTGTGTAATGTTGTGATGAAATCTAGTGGCTAAATTTAAACATGTTTTTTATTTGCATGTTTAAATTGTATAAGGCTTACTTTTTTAGTCAAGTGATATCTGCCGCAAAAAGCTCGACCTGCTTAAGATGTGTTGAGCATCACATTTAACTGCCGTGTTAATTAACCTGAGATCGGTTTAAGCCATAACAACAATAGCGCCAAACTCAGCATTCGTAATATTGAGTTGTGGCTTA
>NZ_JBEOPN010000034.1:0-53982 GCF_040310085.1 Shewanella sp. S1-58-MNA-CIBAN-0166
TCTTCATTACTTTTTACACCGTTTTATCTTAAGGGGATTTTACCTCAATCGGTGTACAGTTTCATTAAGCCACAATATGGAATGAATCAGCTCTCACTGCTTTATAAGTTGCTGGGTATCTAACGATACCTTTGTGGAGGCTTGAGCCTAGTGCAGTGAAAGTTGCACGCTGGGTTCTTAGGAGGGCGGCACTTGGTAACAAGTGTCGTCTATCCGACAAAAACGAGTTAGTTTTCTTGACTTGGAAATGGACCGGTTCAACATTTAAATTGAGGGCGTTGAAAAAAATAGCGTGAGTCCTGACATGGATGTCAGGCTAGCTTTCGGGGTACAGGATGTACCATCGGAAGCGTTAGCATTTTCGAATAAGGCTGAGGCAGTTACCCAATAAAGTCAAAAGCTGGATCTACCCCATGGCGACCTTTTCGCTGTTTGAAAATGTTGCGGGGCGGCTGGGTGATCCAAGAGGGAACAGCCGTTGGTTTCCTTTTGGTCTGGTGTGGGCGAAGCGCCACGACGTTAGTGGCCGTAGGCCATAGCCTAACCAACTTTGGGGCAAAAACGAGTTAGTGATCTTGACTACGAAATGGTCAGCATCAACTTTGAACTTGAGGCCGTTGAAGACTCTTTATAAAAGAATGCGTGATCTAGCCATGGAGGCGGGTTAGCTTTCGAGGGGAAGGGATGCCCCATTGGAAGCGTTAGCATTTTCGAATAAGGCTAAAGCAGACTAAAACACGGTTAGAAGATGGATAAATTTCCGTCGCAATTTTTTTCGCTGCTGTTGTTTGGTTAAATAGCGAAAATGTTGCCTGAACGGCAGGGGCCAATTCTTTATTGAAGAATAAAGAGGGGGTTGCTGTTGACCCCCTTTTGGCCTGTGCAAGGTGGAACCTTGCGATCTTAAGCGTTAGTGTCCGCAGTCCATCGCTTAAAAGACAAGCTAACTTAATTACAATTGCTGCAACCTTTGTGCATGCTGCATCAGTAAAGTGTCTAATACTTCAGGGCTTAAGCTAAATATTTGTACAATTTCTTCGCCGGTTTTAGAAACTGTTGCTTGCTTGTCTTCAAAAGTAATATGTAAACCTAACGCCTTTAACGTCTGTTGATCATAACTAAATAATGGCGTGTTTCGTTTACCTTTTAAACCGGGCATCATCCCCAATACCGTGACAGCTTGATTAACCTTAACCATGTCAAAAAAGACGCGCTCGGCCTCTGCCCACGCCATAATATATTCAACCATACTTTTGTTGTACTTATGGAAGTCTTCCGAGCCGTATAATAGTGGTTGTAACACCCCACCATGCCAACCTAACAGGGCATCTTGTTTTATAGTCACTTCATCACTGGCGGTTACAACATAATTAGCACACGATGATGCACAGACTTTATCAACTGTAACCTTTAATTTGTGCTGATATACCAACTCACCTAATCGTATGCCAGCAAGTACATCTCCCCCACCACTGTTAATAACCAATGAGGTTATTTGAGTTGGACTATTTGTTATGCCTTGTTCAAAAGCGGCAACATTATCTGGATCAATTTCACCGCTATAATTAATGACCGAGGGCAATAAGGGGTCGATAACAAGACTAAAAGAGGGTTGTTTATTTGCGCAACCAGTTAAGGTTAGCAGCATGGCTAGCAGTAGATAACGCATTCATATTCCATCATGATGTTGAGTTCGCAAAAAATTAGCATAACAAGCTCATTATTCACAAGTAAATAATTTCAATTCCTCGATGATATTGATTAATCAGACTCTAACTGAACATTATCGCCAGAGACTTCTCATTGCAGGTCGTTGGACTATATAGCTTTAAGATTATTTTGCTACTTTAACCATCCGGTTTCAGCTTGATTGAGGACGTTGAGGACTCTTTATAAAAGAATGCGTGTTATAAAAGAATGCGTGTTATAAAAGAATGCGTGAGCCTAACATGGCCTTTCTCGCACATCTGACCTATATGGATATTGGAAATGTCATTATGATGTAGGGAACATCATTGACCATGCCATCACGACATTTGTGAATCCAATCACATCAGACTCCCTATGTGAAGCGTTAGCATTTTCATTCTTTATCATAAAGAGTTGGCCGAAGAACACTCAGACGAAGTTAAAAGCTGGGAATTTAATTGGGTCCACATAAACTTTTATAAAAAGATAAGTTTTAAGCCACTTTTGTGTCCGAAACGAATTAGTCATGCCCAAATTTAACTCTGAACTTGAGGCCGTTGAAGACTCTTTATAAAAGAATGCGTGAGCCTGACAGGACGTCAGGCTAGCTTTCGGTGGCCATGGATGGCCTATCGGAAGCGTTAGCATTTTCGAATAAGGCCGAGGCTGACTAAACATAAAGTTAAAAGCTGGATCTGACCGCGTCGCGAAATTATCGCTTTTCAGATGATTTTGATGTGGCGGCTGGGAGATCCAAGAGGGAACAGCCGTTGGTTTCCTCTTGGTCTGGTGTGGGTGAAGCGCCACGACGTTAGTGGCCGTAGGCCATAATCTAATAGCCCGTGCAGGGTGAAACCTTGCGATCTTAAGCGTTAGTGGCCATAGGCCATAAAAAATTAAGCCTATTATTCAATAGGAAGTGCAGCATCGCCGCCCCAAACTGCCCAAGAACCATCATATAAAGCCGCTTGATGATGCCCTGCTACATACGAAGCCAGAATCAAAATACAGGCGGTAATTCCTGAACCGCAGCTAAACACCCGTTGAGCATTATTACTGGTATCTAAGGTGGCGAAAATTGTATGCAATTCACGGATAGATTTCATTTTAAAACCGTTTAATACCTGTGCAAAAGGCAAGTTGAGTGAACCGGGTATATGACCACTGCGCATGCCAACACGAGGTTCTGGTGACGTACCGTTAAACCGCCCTGCTGCTCGCGCATCAATAATATCAACTTTTGCATGACCAAGATGGGTTAACACAAACTCAGTGTCACACACCTTATATTGCTGCAAGCGGCCTTTAATATCACCAGAGTCAGTTGCTGTCGCAAACTGACGCACTGTGTCTCGCCCTTCACTGCGCCACTGTGGTAAACCACCATCGAGTACAAATACTTTATCAAATCCCATTGCTTTAAAGGTCCACCACGCACGCGGTGCAGAATAAATGCCTTGGTCATCGTAAATAACTACGGTGCTATTATGGCTTATTCCTAATGATTTAGTTGCAACAGTAAATTGATCTTCCGTGGGCATAGCGTGAGTTTGTGGAGATTGATGATTGAAAAAAAGTTTATCTATTTGGCACGATAATGCACCAGGAATAACGTAAAGCTCATCATAAACAAGTGGTTCTTTTCCCAGCACAATGTCTATGCTGGCATCTAGTAATACAAGGTCTGGGTCTTCTAAGTGTTGCGCTAACCAATCGGTGGTCACTAAAGGAAAATTCACATTAAACCTCTCTTACAATTGATGGCAAATATTGATTGAAAATATTGATGCTAACTCACACGAGTACTCTCATGATGATTGTCTATATAACGCTGAGTTAACCCACTTAAATAACTGAATAAAATTATACCTACAGCATCGGCAACTAAATCGATGATGTCTAATGTTCTTGATGGGATAAAACCCTGGCTGATTTCTTCACTCAGGACGAATATCGACACTAACACAGTGCCGTAATAAAGCGGAAGACGCCCGATACAAAAATGACGACTCTGCAGCGCTAAATTGGCCACAAAAGTTAATAACCCGAATAACAACATGTGACAAATCTTGTCACCATAGGGAACATGTTTTATTACGTCGAAAAACACACTTTGACTGCCAGTATTGGCGAGGTAAATAATTCACAAAATAAAACCAAAAAAGCCACCAGCAGCAATAATAGCTAAACGAGAGAAGGTCTTATGGGTCATCTGTATTCATCCGTGTATGACATGTTGAGGTAAATAATGCCTTTGAGTCTACAGCGAATAGTTAGCATTTTAGCGTTAATTTTGCTTAACCTCCGCTCGCATTAAGGCTTCAGCAATATAGATGCACTTGTTAAACAAAATTTGAGTGGTTGCTATGAATTATCCAGCGCTAATATGACCAATAAAAAAGCCCTTTATTGCTAAAGGGCTTGCTATTAATCTACATTGAAATACCTATTATAGGGCTATCCAAGTTGCTTTGATTTCGGTGTACTTATCAAACGCATGTAATGATTTATCACGGCCATTACCTGACTGTTTATAACCACCAAACGGTGCAGTCATGTCGCCACCATCATAATGGTTAATCCATACCATACCGCTGCGCAGCGCTTTGGCTGTTTTGTGAGCTTTGCTTAAGTTTGATGTCCACACACCTGCCGCTAAACCATACATAGTGTCGTTGGCAATCTTGACGGCTTGTTCCATGCCATCAAACTCGATTACCGATAACACAGGGCCAAAAATCTCTTCGCTGGCAATGGTCATGTCATTTCTAACATTACTAAAAATGGTTGGTTGCACGTACATTCCGCCGGTTTCTGCCATCACTTGTTTACCACCATCAACTAAGGTAGCACCTTGCTCGCTACCGGCCTTGATGTAATTAAGCACGTTGGTCAGTTGCTGTTGATCGACCATTGCGCCGCAGGTTGTTTTAGGATCAAGTGGATGCCCAGGTTGCCACCCTTGCATTTCTTCAACAATAAGCTTGATTAACTCATCTTTTACGCCTGACTCAACCAATAAACGAGAACCGGCAGTGCACACTTCGCCTTGGTTAAAAGCAATGGCGACTGCGGCGGCTTCTGCAGCGGCTTTTAAGTCTGGCGCATCATTAAACACAATATTAGGGCTCTTACCGCCCGCTTCTAACCACACGCGCTTCATGTTCGACTCGCCTGCGTAAATCATTAACTGCTTAGCAATTTTAGTTGAACCAGTGAATACTAAAGTATCGACATCCATGTGCAGTGCCAACGCTTTACCAACTGTATGACCATAGCCTGGTAATACGTTTAATACCCCTGCCGGAATACCCGCTTCTATCGCTAATTGCGCCATGCGAATAGCCGTAAGTGGTGATTTTTCAGATGGCTTTAAAATCACACTATTACCCGTGGCGAGTGAAGGCCCAAGCTTCCAACATGCCATAATCATTGGGAAATTCCATGGCACAATGGCTGCAACCACACCAACGGGTTCGCGAGTGATCATGCCTATTTCATTATGAGCAGTGGGAGCAATTTCATCATAAATTTTATCTATCGCTTCACCATACCAACGTATAGCACGGGCAGCACCGACCACATCAACGCCTTTGGAATGCTGAATCGGCTTACCCATATCAAGCGTTTCAAGTAACGCCAATTCATCGGCATTTTCTTCGAGTAAATCAGCAAACTTAATCATTACTTGCTTGCGCTTTACTGGCGGTAACATTGACCAAGTACCCGCTTCAAACACTTCACGCGCGTTCGCGACAGCAAGGTTAGCATCGGCTAAATCACAACTAGCCACTTTAGCCAATACTTGGCCATCAATAGGGCTGATACAGTCAAATGTGTCACCAGAAGCGGCACCTTGATATTGACCATTAATGAAAGCTTGCCCAGTGATTTTTAGACTTGCTGCTAGTGCTTCCCAATCGCTACGACTTGTTGGAGTACTCATTGTGACCTCGAAATAATAAATGGATTGATAAGCACCAAACTGCGCTAAAAAGCAGGTGCTAAACCTAAAATTTGTGCCACATAAAATGGATTATCGACACAATAACCTTGATGAATATTGTCACCTGATTATGCTCAACAGCAAGATATTTTCAATATATTTTACAAAATAGGCACATTTAGTTTAAATAAATGCACAAAACACTTTAACGTTCATTATTTTTGACATAGCATAGCGAATATTCGTCACTCATTATTTAATCAATTTGAGATGAATCCCTAGTAATTGTAGCTATCAATGTAGAGTCAATTTATGAGCGAATATCAGCAAAATGGAACTGGCGATTCATCGCAAACATTGCCGAACATGGCACATTTTTGGATGCCGTTTACTGCCAATAAGCAATTTAAGACTAATCCTAGGCTTTTGGTTTCGGCACAAGGAATGTATTACACCGATATTGAAGGCAATAAAGTACTCGATGCTACTGCCGGTTTATGGTGTTGCAATGCTGGCCACGGCCGCCAAGAAATCTCCCAAGCGGTAAGCCAACAAATTAGCCAAATGGATTATGCACCGTCTTTTCAAATGGGCCATCCGCTCGCCTTTGAATTAGCGCATAAACTCAGTCAGCTGAGCCCTGACGGATTGGATAAGGTGTTTTTTACCAATTCCGGTTCAGAATCGGTAGATACCGCCCTAAAAATGGCGCTTTGTTATCATCGCGCTAATGGTCAAGCCACGCGTACTCGGTTTATCGGCCGCGAGCTTGGTTATCATGGTGTCGGTTTTGGCGGGATTTCAGTCGGTGGGATCAGTAATAATCGCAAAACCTTTAGTCAGCAATTACTCCAGGGGATCGATCACCTGCCTCATACACTCGATATTGCCAATAATGCCTTTAGCCACGGTTTACCGCCACACGGTTTGGATAAAGCCGAAGTGCTTGAGCAACTGATTACCTTACATGGCGCCGAGAACATTGCCGCGGTCATTGTTGAGCCTATGTCTGGTTCTGCTGGGGTTATTTTACCGCCAGATGGATACTTAACGCGGTTACGCGAAATCACCCAAAAGCACGGCATTTTATTAATATTCGATGAAGTGATCACCGGCTTTGGCCGAGTCGGTGCCGCCTTTGCCAGCGAGCGCTGGCAAGTTACCCCAGACATGATAACCACAGCCAAAGCCATTAATAATGGTGCAATTCCAATGGGGGCGGTATTTGTTAGCAATACCATTCACGACACCTGCATGCATGGCCCTGATGAATTAATAGAATTTTTCCATGGTTATACCTATTCCGGTCATCCGGTCGCGGCTGCCTCAGCACTTGCGACCTTATCCATATATGAAGATGAGCAATTATTTGAACGCGCAAAAGGGCTTGAGTCTTATTTCGAGCAAGCGGTTCACAGCCTTAAAGGTCTACCAAACGTCATTGATATTCGTAATACCGGTTTAGTTGCAGGTATTCAATTAGCACCAAGTGATAAAGGCGTGGGTAAACGAGGTTATGACATTTTTGATCATTGCTTTAGGCATGGCGCGTTAGTACGGGCAACGGCTGACATTATTGCAATATCTCCGCCACTTATAGTGGAAAAGTCACAAATCGACGACATGGTTAATCACATTACCGATGCAATTAACGCTGTTGGTTAACGCTGTTAGTTAATATTTTCTGAATACATATTTTGCTTAAAAGGATCCCGTTCATGCTTAACATCACTCATTTTGTCGATGGGCAACACACCCCAGCCAGTCAACGTAATCAAACCATCTATGATCCTGCTACGGGGGAAACTCGTGGCCAAGTATCACTGGCGAGTCACGATGAAGTAAGCTTGGCGGTAACGGTTGCCAAAAATGCCTATCAGACTTGGTCGCAAGTGACGCCACTTAATCGTGCTCGGGTATTATTTAAGTTTAAAGCGTTAGTAGAGCAAAATATTGATAAATTGGCACAACTCATCACTCTTGAACATGGCAAAGTGTTGGATGATGCTAAAGGTGAAATTACCCGAGGGCTTGAAGTTGTTGAGTTTGCTTGCGGCATTCCGCATTTACTCAAAGGTGAACATACTCAACAAGTGGGTGGTGGCGTTGACTCATGGTCTGTTAACCAATCGTTGGGTGTCGTCGCAGGTATTTCACCGTTTAACTTTCCTGTCATGGTGCCAATGTGGATGTTCCCTATCGCAATAGCCTGCGGTAATACCTTTATCATGAAGCCGTCTGAAAAAGACCCCAGTGCAGTAATGTTTATTGCCGAATTACTGACACAAGCAGGCCTGCCAAATGGCGTGTTTAACGTGATTAATGGCGATAAAGAAGCCGTTGATGCTTTATTAACTCATCCCGATGTTCACGCGATTAGTTTTGTTGGCTCAACCCCGATTGCCGAATACATTTACAGCACCGCCTCTGCCCACGGTAAACGAGTGCAAGCATTGGGCGGGGCTAAAAATCACATGTTATTAATGCCAGATGCTGACTTAGATCAAGCGGTCAATGCATTAATGGGGGCAGCATATGGTAGTGCAGGTGAACGCTGTATGGCTATTTCTGTGGTACTAGCGGTCGGCGATGTGGGTGACAAATTAGTCGAGGCATTATTACCGCAAATTAGTGCCTTAAAAATTGGCAGCGGTATTACCCCTGAAATGGACATGGGACCGTTAATTTCGGCCCAGCATTTAGCTAAAGTACGCGATTATGTCGAAGCGGGTGTTAAGGAAGGTGCAACATTAGTCGTTGATGGCCGAGACATCAGTATTCAAGACCACCAGCAGGGTTACTTTTTAGGTGCGTGCTTATTTGACCATGTGACTCCGCAGATGAGCATTTACCAACAGGAAATTTTTGGTCCTGTGTTAGCCATCGTCCGCGTCGACAACTATGCCGATGCATTGACGCTGATTAACCAACACGAATTTGGTAATGGCACCGCTATTTTTACTCAAAGTGGCCAAGTAGCTCGTCACTTTTGTCACCATGTTGAAGTGGGCATGGTTGGCGTTAATGTGCCGATCCCGGTGCCAATGGCATTTCATAGCTTTGGCGGTTGGAAACGATCGCTATTTGGGCCGCTGCACATGCACGGACCCGATGGCGTTCGTTTTTATACCAAGCGCAAAGCCATTACCGCTCGCTGGCCACAAGCTAAAACCGACACTAATGAACCTTCAGCATTTATTATGCCGACCATGAAATAAGTGATACCCACAATGAAGCATATTAACGATATTACGCTTTTTAGTAGTCAATCAACTGCGGTTGAGTCGTATCACTTAACGGATGAAAAACTGCTTACAGGCGATCCACTGCAGTCAGTGCAAAACCATTTCGAAAGCCCGTGCAAGCAGTTTAATGTTGGCATTTGGCAAAGTGAACCAGGCAGTTGGAATATCAATTATAGCGAATATGAGTATTGCGATATTCTCGAAGGCTGTAGCATTATCACCGACAGCCAAGGCAAAAGCTTAACCGTCAATGCTGGTGATAAATTTGTTATTCCTGCTGGCTTTACCGGCACATGGGAAGTCGTCAATCATTGTAAAAAAATCTACGTTATGTTTGAACAACAGCTTGAACAAACATAGTGTTTAACCGCCATGCGGTACAGACTAAATCGTTACGGTTTTAGGTCTGATAAGTGGCATTCGCAGCCGTTGTGTACCTAAATACCAACAACTGTATTTTATGTAAATGGAGATAATATCGTGTCGAACACATTAAAAAGAACGCGAATTGCACTGTTAACTGGATTAACATTATCAGCTACCCTACTGGCTCCACTCGCTACGGCAGAAGTCTCTGGTGCAATCACTGTAACCAACGACTACCGCTTCCGAGGTGTGTCACAAAGTGCAGCAGATCCCGCACTACAAGGTAATATTGACTGGAGCCATGATAGCGGATTTTTCGTCGGTGCTTGGGCAAGTACCATTGATTTTGATGAGCCTGAATACAATGGCCCAGATGTAGAGATTGATTTGTATGCTGGTTATTACGGTGAAATTAACGATGACACTAGCTATGACTTAACCTTGTACCGTTATAACTACCCTGGAGAAAGTGATTTAGACTATCTAGAAGTCAGCGCAGGTATCGACTTTAGTGGTTTTAGAGCCGCTTACTGGTTTACTAATGATTATGGTGGCAGCGATCTTGACCTACATTACACCGAAATCAATTATGGCTGGGAGTTTGCTGAAAACTGGAGCCTAGATTTGCATTATGGTTACAATTTTGGCGACGCCATTGATGACGGAGAAGGCTTTGACAGCTATTCAGACTACTCTATTGGTGTATCAACAGAAGTGTCAGGTTTTGGCATCTCGGTTGCGTATTTAGACACCGACATTGATGGTGATAATGAAGTAAGTTCTGATCTATATAAAAACACCGGTACTTTATTAGCGAGCGTTAGTTACGCGTTCTAAGCCGAGTGAGTTAATCAGTACCCATGATTACAAGTCAGTCTTAAAAACAAAAAACCGCCAATGGCGGTTTTTTTATGACTAATATTTAACGAAAAACAGTAGCGATACAACAAAAGAAAAAACGGAAATTACTTAGTATTCAAACCTGTTAGCGGCTGCCCTAGTGCTTGTTTTTTAACGCATTGCCAACCATCTGCAAGATTTTGTAATTGCTCGTTTCGTTGCGGAAACTGGCTGGCTAAATTACGCATCAGTGATGATTGAATCTCACAAATTTCGGCCCAACGATCAGCATTAGATAATGGCATTTTTCAATCCTTAAATAAGTTGTACATCCGTTTACATGCGTTCATGTATGTACATTAATGTAGCACAGCACACTTTTTTAGAAAGCTATATTTACACCGTAAATCAGCTTAAAAAAACGCCACACACATACCAATTAAGCTTTTAGCTGATTTAAAAGAAATTTGTTTCATAAAAAAGAAACACGCATTCAATTAATATGAGTCAAACAATGAACTGCTAATCTAAAGCACTTATATGAAAAAATGATATGACAACATTTGATGGATTCATAAATGAGGTTTTATTGATGCGATATAATTTAGATCTTGCGCATAGATTTCAATAAAATAGCATTGCATCCATGGCATACCAGAGTATCTTATTGTTATAGCAACCGTTGAATATACGGCACAAAGGAGCGAACTATGGCTGATACCATCATAAAAATACTGATAATCGCAGGGTTATTTTTTCTGGCCTATAAACTGATTTTTAGTGGTAACCGTGGATTAACACTTTTTGAGATGCATTTTAAAGATGGCAAGCTCAATAAGCATAAAGGAAAAATACCGGAGAAGTTTGAACGTGATTGTCGTGCCATAGCCAAATCTAATAAACTGACTTGCACGGTCAGAGCTGAAAAATCTGGTGACGTACGTTTACACGTGTCGGCCAATATTGGCGATAACTTAGTCCAGCAAATTCGTAACCAGTTTCCATTTGAGTATTACGATAAGAAACAGTCAGACGCGTCTAAACTTAAAGGCTAACATGGCCTGTTGAGCAAACGAAAAATGGACTCTAATGAGTCCATTTTTGTGTCTGTTTTCATGTCTATTTAGATTTAGTAAAAGTGACTGTACGCTCTAACTTAGTGCCCGACTATTGCTTAATACTTTCAGGGCTCAGCTTTTATGCTTAGTCGATTTAACTATTCAATGACTTAACGATACCACTTAGTCAGGCTGTTTAGAAATCACCAAGGTGACTTGGGCGACTGTGATACCAAATTTAATAATATCGCTTTTATTGATAATGGTTTGCTCATCGACCAGAAACATCCAGTCATCAAAATGGACTTCATATTCACTACCATCAACTGGCAATATCATGTCATAACGCCATCGCAATGCACTACCGCGAGACTCACCTTGAGCAATGCCTAATATGTCATTGGCGGTGCCCTCATAGAGGCCATTTCCTTTGTCAGTAATGTTCCACACACGAGTTTGCTTTTCGCCATCATCGTAAATAAACCATTCGTTTATCACACCCTGCTTACCTTCAGGCGAATCAACCCAGTGCGCTTCCATGGTGACGGTAAATTTGCGGGTCACCTTACCTGAAAAATCTTGCACTACTCCAGCTGCCGTTAATTTACCGTCAAAAAATGTGGCTAAATCTAACGTTGGAGTCGTTTGTTGATAATCTTCAATCGATGCTGATGAACATGACATAACGCCTAATGCTAGTCCTACATATAAGCCGGTTTGAGCCAGCCTTCGCGCTAATTGCTTAGTTAAGGGTTGAGTTACACCTTGAATAAGCGTTCGGGCACAAAAATGTCGCTGCTGGCGGATGAATAATAGAATCGCGTGCATTAGTTAACTCCAATCAGTTGGTTACGTAACTCAGGACGGCTGGTTTTTTCAGACAACCAAATGTCGAGAAACGCCTCTGGGAATTGGGCATTACTGACTTGATAATAAGGGGTGTCGTTGAGTAAAAATGCCGCATCTTCAGGGGTGTTAACCTTAAAGGTCAGCCTGTCGCCCTGTTTAACATCTGGCCAGGCATTAACTAACTGCTGCCTGTACAATTCAATATTGGCTTCGGTAAAACCTAAGTGCTGCCATTGTTCAATAGTGGCATCAACCAAATCAACAGCATCGATATCGCGGTGGTATTGAATGTCGAGAATCATTGGAAAGCGATTAGCTTGGTATTTACCGTCAATAGAGAATAACTTCGCACTATAAATATCAAGCCATAACAGACTCATTTCAGCAGTGCCAACTTGAATCAATGTCGCATCGCTTATATCGCTTATATCGCTTATATCGCTTATATCGCTTATATCGCTTATATCGCTTATATCGCTCTTATCGCTTATACCGTTCTTGTCGTTCTTGTCGCTTATATCGCTTTTTTCGCCCTTATCGTTGATATCATTTGCAGACGCATCGTTAATGCTCACCGCAACAATCAACGTTAACACTAATGCGCCCACCACACCGAACAGTAGTTCGACCAACCAATGTGATGATTGATGTAACTTAATGTGTGGTTGCGACTTGACGCCATTATGTAAAGTTTTCATCTACGATTCTCCAAAGCAAGATCCACCGTTGTGATTCGAGAGCTAACAGCTAGCAATACGGGAAATAAGCAACTCCAGATCAATGCCAGTATAAACGCGCTCCACATCTCGCCTAAAGGCAACATTACTGCGTTAAATTTAGCTCCTGCGAGATAACTTAAACAGCCAAATACACCACCAAATAAGGCTTGTAACCAAATAGGAAACTTTCTAAAAAAAGCTAAGCTGTAATCCAAACAAAGCGCAAAGTAGAACCACAACAATCCCAACCAGTAAGGAATATTGGCGAACTTAAATACGCCAAACCACACCAATAGACTGTCAACCGCGATGCCAATCACACCACAGACACACATTACCAGTGCATCATGACGAACTGATGTTGATAACAAAAAATGGCCAATGAGCAATAAAATAGACAGTAAGATAAGTTGGTTATGAGCTAATACGCCTGCCCACCACACCAATTGAAAGCACAATGCATTGATTAAAATATATAATTTTGGAGGAATACCGTAAGAAGACATAACACCTCACACTAACAGGATGAGACGTCCCGGCAACGTATTACCGGGGAATATAATGGCTATTGGGCTGTAGAACTATATTATAGTGGGCGGTATTGCGGTCGAACGGCAACAAGGTGAACCGTGCTAGTAGTGCGCTCTAAAAACCCACCTTCGCAGTAGCTCAAATAAAACTTCCACATACGGATAAAGTCATCGCCGTAATTTAAGGCTTTTATTTTATCGTAGGCAGCATCAAAATTTTCATGCCAGTGTTTTAGGGTACGCGCATAGTCCTTGCCCATATCGTCGATAGACCAGGTTACCATGTCGGTTTTCTTGGCAATATGTTTGGTCATTTCACTCACCGACGGTAAACAACCACCGGGAAAAATATAACGCTGAATAAAGTCAACACTCTTACGATAACTGTCGTAACGTTGATCGGAAATAGTAATAGCTTGAATGAGCATGCGACCGCTTGGCTTAAGCAGATGTTGTAGCTTTTCAAAAAATCCTGCTAAATATTCGTGTCCCACAGCTTCGATCATTTCAATTGAAACCACGCGATCATATTCACCAGTCAGTAAACGATAATCTTGTTTTAGTAAGGTAATCCTGTCTTCAAGCCCTTCTTGCTTTACTCGCGCCTGTGCATAATCGAACTGGGCATCAGAAATGGTAGTAGTGGTCACATGTACGCCATAATGTTTTGCAGCATAAATGGCCAACGCGCCCCAACCAGTTCCTACTTCAAGCAAGGTTTGACCTGGGGTTAACTCTAAGCGCTCGCAAATGGTGTGCAATTTATGTAATTGCGCTTCATTCAAGCTGCTGTCATCTGCAGGATAAAGTGCACTTGAATACATCATTTCTGGGTCAAGAAACTCCTTATACATGTCATTACCTAAGTCGTAATGAGCCAGAATATTGCGTTTTGAACCCGTTTCAGAATTACGATTAAATATATGCTTAATGCGATTAACGCCGTTGCTCAACCATGAAAAATAACGTTCTATGTTGTCTAGTAGTGCTAAGTTTTGCGCAAAAACCTGAACCACTTTGGTTAAGTCAGGACTACACCAATGGCCTTGAATATAAGCTTCGCCAGCCCCAATTGAACCACCAAATACCACTTGACGATAAAAGTTGGCATGCTGAACTTGCATAGTTGCGTGAACTTCGCTTTTAGGATCGCCAAACTCTGATGTTTGATTACCATCGACAATGGTTAAATGACCTTCTGCAAGATGTGCTAATGCACGAAGAAGAATTTTCCTTGCTAGGCTGTCAGACAAACTCGCTTGAGTCATGCTGCTTTCTGTCGCCGTATTTTCCATGTCATCTCTCCAGTTCATACACTGTCTAATTCGTTCGCTTTATTGGCGTAATTAAAGACTAATACGTGATAAGCATCTATTTGGTTTACATTTTGTAAAATTAGTTAGCTTTAATCGTTTGCTTGCCTACAAAAGGGATTCGTTTAATAAATAGCTTCATTGCCTGCCAATAAATACCCAGCATAATTTTGCTAGTCATCAAGGGATAATTCAGCATAAATCGGCGCATAGATCGCGAATTTATCGATTGGCGTTTTAACACTAAACCGGCATCAAATAATTTATCGTTATTGGCATTTCGATTTTCGATGGTCACTTTCAAGTTTTTGGCCGGAGGCGTAATACGCCACAAGTAATGCATGTCTAAATTCATAAACGGAGACACATGAAAGACTTTGTCTGTTTGAGCGGTATTCGCAATATCAACCAGATAACAATGGCGCTCATTCCAAGGGGTATTACTGACCTCGGCAAGCATATAAACCATGTCATTTTGATGATAACAAAAGTAAAAATTGACCGGACTAAAATAAAAACCAAAATGGCGTATCTGCCCAGAAAATATCACTTTATCGCATGTTTGTGTGGCACCTAAATGCTTAATAGTTGCCAACACGCGTTGCTTTAATGCGCCGGCATCATCCCCTCGGCTCGCCGAGCTCAGCACGAGTTGCTCACCAAATTGTTGCTTTAGGGAATTGAGGTAATCGCCAGGGATAAATTTAAGCGGGGTAAACTTGTCTGTGGAAAACAATTTACTGACCGCCGTTAATGCCGGCAGTTCATCTAAATCAATTGCCATCATCGCAATGTTATAACCAAAACTGTGCAACTTAGGCGTATGACGGCGATGGTTTATCTTGCCGCAATAAATGCCACTGTTTAATTGATCATGTTCCATTATCGATGTGGTTTGATTCATAGACTAATCCCAAACAGATCGCATACTTCAACTGCGCTACGAACGCCGTCTTCATGAAATCCATTATGCCAGTAAGCACCAGCAAAATAGGTATTATGTTTACCATTAATGAGTGATTTTTTCGCTTGCGACTTCATGCTGGCATCATTAAATACTGGGTGAGCATAATTAAACTTTCGCAAAATTTTACTTTCATCAATCGATGCAGTTTGATTTAGGGTGACACAAAATGTAGGTGCACTACTCGGTAAACACTGCAAAATATTCATATTATACGTCACGCTAGCCGGACGCTGAGCAATATCTTGCTGATTAACACCATCTAAACGATAGTTCCAACTTGCCCATGCCGCTTTACGCTTGGGTAATAAATTAATATCTGTGTGCAGCACCACTTCATTATTTTGATATTCCATTGCGCCTAACACGTCTATCTCATCTTGAGTGGCATCGGTTAACATCGCTAACGCTTGATCGCTATGGCAACTCAACACTACATCGTCAAAGTGCTGCCATTCACCGTTGACAACCTGAACATACACACCATCATCGCTACGTTTAATACCACTCACAGGAGAATTAAGCTGGATACGTTCTTTAAACGGTGCGGTTAAGGCTGGGATATAACTGCGCGATCCACCTTCAAGTACATACCATTGCGGGCGATCATTAATATTTAATAAACCATGATGCTGGAAAAAACGAATAAAGAATCGCAATGAAAAGCCGCGCATATCATCAATACTGGCAGACCAAATCGCCGCGCCCATAGGCAAAATGTAATGCTCACAGAAAAAGGCTGAGAAACCTTGTTGATCAAGATACTCACCGAGTGAAGACGTTGGGTAATTGTCGGCCTCATAAATAACTTTACAACCATTGTTGAAACGAACAATTTCACCTAAAAACCGGTAAAAACTTGGGCGTAACAAATTACGACGTTGGGCAAATAAGCTCCACAAATTATGGCCGTTATATTCAAGTCCTGTGAGTGCATTATTCACACTAAAACTCATTTCAGTCGGTAAAGACTTAATATTAAGTTGCGCCATTAATGTTTCAAACAGCGGATAAGTCCGATCATTAAACACAATAAAACCAGAATCAATTGCGTATTGCTGCCCTGCTACTTCCACATCAATGGTCGCTGTATGGCCACCAATATAATCATTAGCTTCAAACACGGTTACCGTGTGTTCACGGCTTAATAGGTGGGCACACGTTAACCCCGAAATCCCAGTACCAATTACAGCAATATTTTTCATTTAGTTAATCCTTGACGCTAATACTTGTTCTTGTGGTGAATTGACTTGGGTTTATTATTTAGGTGCCAGCAAAAATACTAGTAATTTTTCTGGCAATAAAGAGGCTAATTTAAGTAACCAAGTAAATTTAGTTGGGAAATGGATTTCACGGCGTTGACGCTGCATACCATTATAAATAGCCTCAGCCGCTTGCTTAGCGGTGATTTGCATTGGCATAGCAAAGTCGTTTTTGGCGGTTAACGGGGTTTTAACAAAGCCCGGACAAATGACGCTCACCCCAATACCATGCTGAGCAAGGTCAACTCGTAAACTACGGCCTAAATAACCAATAGCCGCTTTTGATGAACCATAGGCTTCAGCACGCGGGAACGGTAAATAAGTGGCACTTGAACTCATTAACCCGAGTTGTGCACCACGGCTCAATAAAGGTAAAAAATGCTCAAGGCAGTAACCCATGGCAACCACATTAGTATTGATGACTCTGGCAAATAACGCTGAGTCGAAATGCAATGCATCATCAATGTATTCACAGCTGCCAGCATTAAGAATCACCTGCTGCAACTGCCAGTGATTATCGTGTAACAGCTGCTTAAGTTTGGCGGCGGCGGCTTGTACCTGAGAACTATCGGTAATATCAAATTCAAGCGGAGTGGCACCAGTTATGGCTTGTAAGGCTTGGGCATTTCGACCACAGGCTATAACGGCCACACCTTTAGCCAGATAATGCTCTGCTAAAGCTAAACCAATACCTGAACTTGCACCGGTTATCAAAACCGCTTTTGTATCCGCAGGAACCATTGCCATTACTTAGTCACCCTATTTTTGAGTAAGCCAATTAATCCACCTAAAAACGGCACTTGCTCGTACAGCATTTGGCCCAGATCAAAATAATCACGGTGAGAAAAAATCTTATCAGAGAATTTAAGTTGCGACATGCCTTCAACATTAATCAGCTGTCCCTTACTTAATTTAGGGTGTGAATAGCTCATAGTCCAATACAATGCTGCTTGTTGCTTATCAGCACTGATCACCACTTCTTTAATATCAAATTCAATGTGGGTGACATTTTGATACATGTTGGCAAAATAATCGGTTAATGCTTCGATTCCCTCTACATGATGCATGGGATCTCGAAAGCAAATATCATCCCGATAAACTTGACGTAGTAAAAATAGATTATCTTTATTAAGCTGTTGATACATATTAATAAAGTCATCAACAATAACCGGATGACCATTAACGGACGCAGAGCTGTCAGCATTTAATGATTCGGATTGAGTATCAACTGTCGACTGTGCACCTTGCATTAACGGACTCCTATTACACGACCAAGAAAGAATACACGTAACCAGATATAACAATGCCTTATATGACAATAAGATAAAAGTATTTCATGGCCGTGCAGTAAATAAAAACTAACTTGGTATCCATACGAGATAGCGCAGGAAGTAGATCACCCTTTAAACGAATCACAAAGTAACACGCCTAAGCATGGCTTAGGCGTTAATAACGTTTATAAATTGAAACTGTTCTTTAGTAACCCTTTTTGGCTACCGGCTGCCAGTACTTATCAACTTCCTGTTTAATAAAAGCTTGTTTGGCTTTAATGGCATCAGCTTCAATAAATCCAATAGCGGCATGGGCTTTTTGTTTGGTACTGTAATCTGGATACTCAACTTCGGTAACAGACATTTGACTCAATATGCGGGCTAATGCTTCACGGGCATACGTAACCTGTTCAGTTGATTTATCCAGTAACTCAATCCCTTCTTTAGGATTATGAGCGTACATACCATGCGATGCGGTGGCAAAATCCCAACGCCATTGTGAATGACGAATAGCCATAATCGCATCATTCATTTGCGGCCATGTGGCTCCGGCATCCCATGCTGCTTTGGCTTCGTAATGTGCTTTAATCAGCAATGACTCTACATTTCGTGATTTAGCATCAATATTAGCTTTGGTTTTATCAAGCTTTTTGGTGATGGCCGCTTTACTGCTATGACAATTTGCACAACTACGATCAAAATTGTCTAATGCGCCACCCACCTTATGGTCAGTAAATGTAGCGCCTTTTTCATCGGTCGCAGGCGGCATATGACAAGTTATACACGTCACACCTTGCTTAGCATGAGCCGAACGGCTCCAATGCTCAAACTCTGGATGACGCGCTTTTAATATTGGGGTTTTAGAAATGGGGTGGATCCATTCGTAAAAGCGACGAGTGTCATAATATTTTTCAATTTCATCAGCAGTGCTGCCAAAAATCCATGGAATATTAACTTTGTTATTATTTTCAGGCTGGAAATAATAACTCACATGACATTGACCACAAACCTGAGCGCCTTGCATGCTGCGGTCTTGCTTATCAAAAGGCAGTTTAATTTTTTCCATCGCATTTTGCGCATGAGGGCGTGGTAATGCGAGTTTAGCACTGCCATCAACATGACAATCACTGCAATAAACAACGGATTTGATTTCACGGCCTAAATCGACAAAATTGGCACCTGAAAAACCTTGCATACCCATTTCTTTAATCAATCTAGGGGCATCAGGTGTTTTACAGGTCCAGCAACTGGCAGATAAACCTTTGTCGCCTTCAGCTATTGCAACACCAGTACGCAAGGTATGCGTCACGTCAGCAACAGCAAACTGATGCCCACGAGGGCTATGGTATTCTTTGGCAAATGACGAACCCGCCCATAAAATGATATTGGCAGGATATTGCGCCAGTATATCGTCTCGTTCAACTTGTTCTTCTGTTGCTTGCCAAGAGTCATATTGTTGTGGAAACTTAAGTTGATTAGGATCCACTTCAGCACTTTTAAGCGACCAAGACGTTAAACTCAGCAATGCCATTGCGCTAATAATAATGCTTAACCCTACCTTGCTTCGCATTGGCCGAGTCGCTTTCATTATTACATCGATAAGTAGATCCATCATATTGCTAACCTTTCTCCAATCTCTTAATTTACAGCGCTACATTGTTCGATAAGTCTGTAGCACTACTTTTGAACTGTTTAGTATAGTTAACTGTTTCGTTAACTTGCGTCATCAATTTAGCTCACGTTATCCAGGACGACCATCAAGACGTGGACGCAGTAAAATCGGCGCGTAAAACCATACAAATAAACCAAAACCGATAAACCAACATGCTCCAGCTGCCCATAACCAAATTTGGGTGTATTCAGGCATCAACAAAGGCATTCCTGCACGTAAAATAGCGGCGAGAGGCAAACATAAAAATGCCCACGTCATATTAGGGCCTTGATAGATATTGCGACTAGTATGCCCAAGTGAAACGCGTGAAATCATTGATAAACATAATGATGCGATGCCGCCAATAGCAAATAAATGCAATAAGGTACGATAGGCATATTCGTTATCAATGTTGATTGCCATCAATAACAATGTGATTGGCAACGATAGATACGAAATATGCAATGACCACAGCATCGGCTCTTTTAGGGTTTTATGTGCTTGCCAACGAGCAAAACGGACTAAATGCAATATGCCTGCTACTGCAAGCAGTGCTTGTTCAATCCCCTTTGGAAACCAATGACTTATTGCTTGAATAAACAGTAAACCCATTGCTAATAATAATGTGTTTTCTAACACATTAATGGGATCAGGCTTGGGTTGTTGAATTTTCATTGCGGTAAAAAATGGGATAACTCGACCGCCAACAATGGTAATAACCATGGCAAGCCACCAAATCATTCCTTGCCATAATTGGGTCGATAACGAAAAGTTACGTTCGGACAAGGCGTAATAACTGGCTAAATTAACCAACAATGCGACCACCAGCATGATAGGAAAACCTATATTGCGCCATTGTTTAACCGGATAAATACAGCGCCACAATGCCAACGCACTTAACCCTAAAAATAAGCTGTCAAATATCGCAGGTAAGATCAAAGGAATGTTCATTGGTAATAGCAACATTAAGCGGGCAATGAGCCAACAACCAAAGGTGACCATTAACGCGCGCCCCGTAATAGTGGGTTGATTGGACCACGCTTGCACTGCTGTGAGTAAAAAACCGCACACAATAGCCATAGCGAAACCAAATAACATTTCGTGAGGGTGCCACCATAGCGGCACAACATTGGCCCAAAACTCACTGTTAAATAAGCTATATTGCGGAGTAAACCAGCCCATTAACCACAACGGGATGTATAACGCTGCGACACTTGCTCCACCTAAAAAAAACGGTCTAAAACCCAAACGCCATATTGCAGGAGTGTTATCAATTTCAGCAGGATCATCAATATTCAGCATAAGCAGTGCACTCACTTAGTGGATTAACATCAACAAGATTTAAACATGTATAATATATAAATCTTTAATATGGCCATTCTATGCTGTTAATTGATGTGCTTCAATCAATACTCATCAATCCACTCATCAGCCAAGCTCATAGTGTGATCTAACGCAAAAAAAGCCGCTATTATCATAAGAGATAATAGCGGCTTAATTGTGTTGTTGCTGATTTCTCGAACTAAAATGGACTCAGTAACCTGAGTTCAAGATAACAAACGGCTCTCAAACAGCCCTTTGTCTTACTAACTGCGTTAAATGTTGAACGAAACAATTAACCACGCTTTAGCGCACTTAGTACTTCTATCGCCCGCAAGCGTGCCATCTTGTGTTCGACAATAGGTTGTGGGTATCGGTCATCCTGGCGTTGTGCAAATAAGTCATTCACATTGATGGTTTTGGGTTGATGAATATCGGCCAAAGACCAAGTAGACAATTCGGGTACATAACGCTTTATGAAACTGGCATCAGGGTCGAACTTGCTACTTTGCGTCATTGGGTTAAATACGCGAAAATAAGGTTGCGCATCGCAGCCTGTTCCTGCTGACCATTGCCAACCACCATTATTGGCGGCTAAGTCACCATCAATTAGTTTTTGCCTAAAATATCGCTCGCCCCAACGCCAATCCACCAATAGGTGTTTAGTTAAAAAGCTGGCTACCACCATGCGTAATCGATTATGCATCCAACCGGTTTGATTTAATTGACGCATAGCAGCATCAATAATTGGATAGCCTGTTTGACCATCACACCAGGCGGTAAACTCAGCAAGATTATTGCGCCACACAATGCCGTCGCCTAACTCATTAAAGTTATGGTTCATGGATAGGCGTGGAAATGCCACCAGTAAATGGCGATAAAACTCACGCCAAATCAATTCATTTAACCACGTTTTTGCGGGGCAAGTATCATCAACTAAGGCTTGAGGATAACGCGCTAATATGGCTGCGACACATTGACGTGAACTAATGACCCCAATAGCTAAAAAGGGTGATAAGCGGCTAGTACCTTCTAGGGCAGGAAAATCCCTTTCGGCTTGATAATCTTCTACTTGGCTTGCTAAAAATTGATCAAGTATTCGCTTTGCAGCGCCCTCTCCTGCAGGCCATTGCTCACTAGACATTTTATCGCAGTTAAATACCACTTCACTGGGAGTTGACAGTACTGCAGCGATTGGCGCAGGCACCGCGACCGGAACAATCGCGCGCTGGCCGGCAATGCTTTTCCACTTTTTAGCAAAAGGGCTAAAGACTTTGTACATATCACCAGCCAAGTTTTTCACTTGCCCAGCTGCTAATACGCAATCTTGGTCGATTAACGTTAATGGTACACCGCTATCAATTAATGCGCGGTCTCGACGACGTTCATTTATTTCAGGCTCATTGGCAGCATACACAGCGGCAATATCATGTTGTGCGATATAAGCGGCTAACAGGGTTTGTACTTCATCAAAGTCTTGTGCGTGCAACACATCTAGATGAATACCTAACACCGCCAATGCCTGCGCTAACAAATTGACATGTCGCTGGATAAAATCAATTTGTATCGGCGCGACATCATGCTGCGCCCATTGTGCTGGTGTGACAAAATACACAGCTCGAACATGACTATGATTACTGGCAGCAAACTCACATGCAGCCACTAAAGCCGGATTATCTGCCACCCGTAAATCTTGCCTAAACCACATCAAACTATTCATAGAAGTCATTCACAATAGACCTAATAAGCATAACGAAGCTTAAGCGCTTCTGGATGTGGATTTAAATACACCTGCTCTTGAATATACGGGGTATGAAACTCACGTACATAATGGTTAATCAAGGTGATTGGCACCAGCAAAGGCAACAACCCTTGGCGATATTTTAAAATTGACTCACTCAACTCTTCTTTCTGTTCAGCGGTCAATTGCTTCTTAAAATAGCCTTGAATATGCTGCAAAGTACTGGTGTGATTTTTACGAGTAGCAATAATTTTAAGTGCCGTCATAAAGCCTTCAAAATATTGTTGCGCAGTTTGCTCAACATCTTGAATATCAGCCAATATAGGTCCTAAATCGCGATACCACTGCGGGCTGTGGGCCATTAATAGATACTTATAACGCGAATGGAACTGCATTAGCTTATGTTTAGTGAGACCCGATTTAGTCATTTGCTTCCAATCGTTATAAGCAAATACACGGGTGAAAAAGTTTTCTCTTAGTGGCAAGTCATGTAAACGGCCTTCTTCTTCTACTGGCAGAAATGGGTAGCGTTCCATTAATTTTTTTGCAAAAACACCGATGCCGGTTTTAGTGCCATGATTGGTACCAATTTTGTACTCGGTAACCCTTTCCATGCCACAGGTTGGTGATTTGGCACATAAAATATAACCGCCAAGGTAGTCAAGCTCTTCCACTTTTGCTTGGGAGTATTCATTAAGCTTGTCTGTCACATCGAGCGTTCCATCAGCACTGCGAATATGCACTACATCGCCATCTCGTATTTGACGGATACTTTTGCGTGGTGCGCCCATGCCAATCGCCATTTCAGGGCAAACAGTGGTGTATTCAAAAAATGGTTCTATTTCTTGTCTACAGTAATAAGAGTTTTTGTGTCCGCCATCAAAGCGGACTTGGTTACCCAACAAGCAACTGCTGATCCCAATTTGGATTTTTTCTGGCACAAATGTATCGATATTTGGCATATTATGCACTCCTGTGGCAACTGTAATATTCCCAAAGTGGGATAAAAAAAGATGTCATGCTAACTACACATACTATTAAGCAAAAATACGAATAAAACACTCATTAAGTTCATTATTTATAGGGTTATTTATCGTTTTTGCAATATGAGCCTACATATTAGTCAAATAACGCACACAAAAAAGCAGAACCTCAGTTCTGCTTTTTCATTCATCTTGTTCTTATCTTTAACCTGAGTCATCCAGAATAAGCAAAAATAAGCTTAACTAACCTGAACTCGGGATAAGGGATGAACTTATACTATTTAAAATCAGCACGTTAACCCACCTCACTTTCAAGCTTGTCATTTGTTATGCTAACAAGGCGAATTGACACGTCAATAGCTAGCCTATTGCAAGTCGATTCAACGCAGTTAGCAGGGCAAAGGACTGCTTGAAAGGCGTTTATTATCCCGAGTTGAGGTTAACTATTCGCTTTGTTGCCGACGCGTTCTAATCCCCACACCAAACCAATCCCCACCAACAGACACACTATGGCAATGATAATTTGTGATGATTCGCCAGTGATTTGCTCAAACTGAAACGGAGATAAATTTTGCTCAACCAAAGGCACTAATTCACCCTTAGAATTCTCGCGCCAACTGATCACTTGTTTCCATGGCCAAATTTTACCTAGCGTCCCGAGCATTAATCCCGTTAAAAATAATAACGTCGTGTCATGGAATTTACGTAACAAGGCCGATAACACATGACTAAAACTTAATAATCCAACCACAGCACCAATCGCAAAACAGGCTAAATAAACAATATCAAAGCCTTTAGCTGCCGCTAATACCGCTGGATACATCCCTAAAAGCAACAAAATAAAGCTGCCTGAAATCCCAGGTAATATCATGGCGCAAATAGCAATAGCACCACAAAAGAAGAAATTAAGGTAACTCACCTGCATTTCAATAGGATGTAACACTGTAATAGCCCACGCAAAGGCGACACCGACAATGAACATGGCAATCCGCATAGCAGTGAATTTGTTCACTTGCTTAAGCATATGAACCACTGAAAATAAAATTAATCCAAAAAAGAACGACCACACAGGAATGGGGTGAGTGACCAATAGCCAAGAAATCAATTTAGCTAAGGTAAAAATACTGGTGAGGATCCCACCAAATACACACACGAGAAAAGGACCGTTAATGTGTAAAAAGGCGGCTTTAATGCCTTTTTGTTTGATAATGCCCACTAACGACCAGTTTATTTTGCGAATGCCATCCAATAATGGGTCTAAAATACCGGTAATAAACGCAATAGTGCCACCCGACACGCCCGGCACAACATCTGCAGCGCCCATGGCCATACCTTTGAAATAATTCAATAACAGTGAGTCAGTTTTCAAAATTCATCCTTAATGTGTCTAATCACGTAAATTATACCTGTGCCCTTTGCAATGAGCGATGGAAAATATTCAACGGGGCTTTTCCGCAGGTTACAACAATGTTAATCTCATCCGACCAGATAACGATTAGAGTTCATTTATGATCCCAACTAAACCCAATAAAGTCATGTCGCTATATAAGAAAGTCACTGCTTATCCATTTGGTAAACAGATTTTTTCTAAAATGGTGTCTCGAATGGCGCCCTATTTTGGCACAGTACACCCTTTCATAAGTGATTTACGCGTTAACCGCTGCGAATGTTTAATCAAAAAGCGCAAGAAAGTCCAAAATCATATTGGAACCGTGCATGTGATTGCCATTTGTAATGGTCTTGAAATGGCCATGGGTACGATGGCAGAAGCATCTATCCCGGCTCATTTACGCTGGATCCCTAAAGGCATGAGCGTTGATTACACCGCAAAAGCGGGCAGCGACATTTTATGTGTTGCAGAGGTAAAACCAGAGCAATGGCAAGTGGGTGATATGTTAGTCGACGTAAAAGCCTATGACACTAATGGTGTTGTGGTGGTCCAAGGGCATATTAAGCTATGGATTTCAGAGAAACCTCAAAAATAACCAAGTAATTTAATCACCTTTATTCACTTTTGCTAGGGAAGCATAATGTTAAAAAATGGTCTGGCGCAAGCTAACACAAATCATCTCGGTAAAATCATTCCTGTCGCAGTTTTACTGCTAATGCTGATCAGTTTATATGGTAGCTGGTATACCATTGATCAGGGTGAACGTGGGGTATTGCTGCGTAACGGTAAAATTATCGATACTGCAGAACCCGGTCTTGGATTTAAAATTCCACTGATGGATACCGTGGTTAAAATATCAACCCAAACTCATACCGCAAACTACCAAGGTTTACAGGCATATAGCCGCGATCAACAACCTGCCACTTTACGCGCATCAGTCACATTTAGCATACCGCCAGATCGTGTTGAAGAAGTATATGCTAATTTCAAAAGTATCGACTTAATGGTGTCGCGCTTACTCGACCGCCAAGTGCCAACCCAAATTGAGAATATTTTTGGTAAATACACTGCTATTTCTGCCGTCCAAGAACGTATCAAGTTTGGTATTGATGTCACTGACGCCATTACTAAATCAATTAAAGGCCCGGTGACCATTAATTCGGTACAGATTGAAAATATCGACTTTAGCAACGCATACGAGAAATCAGTAGAAGACAGAATGCGTGCAGAAGTAGAAGTACAAACCCAATTACAGAATCTTGAAAAAGAACGTGTTAGTGCCCAAATTGCCGTCACTCAAGCACAAGCGGAAGCAGATTCACAATTGGCCCGCGCAATTGCCGAAGCAGAAAGTATCCGTATTAAAGGTAACGCAGAAGCATCAGCCATTAAAATTCGTGCTGAAGCGCTAGCGCAAAATCAAAATTTAGTTGAATTGACTAAAGCAGAACGTTGGGATGGGCGCTTACCAACAACCATGCTACCTACTGGTACTATCCCGTTTCTTGAAGTGCAAACAACCAAATAAACCAAACTGCATACTTCACAAACCAAGCGTTCGGTATTAATACTGAACGCTTGTTTTTTTATCATCATCTTGCCTCACCTAAACGTATTATCTAGTTGCATTACCGCTTTTGGCTGGTAGTCTCTAACAGCGCCTCCTTAATGAATAAAGAGGGTTTATAAACAGCTAAAAGTAAAAGGAATTAAGCGATTAACACTGCAACCTACATGGATGAGCATAGCGCTCCGATCAAACAAGCTCGTTTGGCTAATCTTGACGCTATCAGAGGGCTTGGCGTATTAGGTATTTTCTTCCTTAATATCTATTTTATGGGCAATAGTTTTTTCGGTTACGCTCCTCATGAGATTCAACCCACCAGCGACATTATCCTACTCATTTTTAGCAATTTCTTTTTAGAAGGTCGTTTCTTTAGCCTATTTGCGATGATTTTTGGGGTGGGAATGCTAATCCAATACCAACGCCAGCAAATGAGAATGGAGACAGCCACCACTACTCAGCAGAATAAACGCATAAAAAGCCGTCTGTATTGGTTAATTGCCTTTGGCGTAATACACGCTATTTTCATCTTTCCTGGCGATATATTATTGTCTTATGGTGTCAGTGGATTATTGGCTTTTCGCTACATTAGCCTCAGTGCCGATGAACTAATTCGTAAAGCTAAATGGTTTATCTTTTTATCATTTATACCCATCGCACTTATTTCGCTCATGCCAGACGATCAAGTTTATTCACGAGATTCAGCTTTCTTCATCGAGCAACTTGCTGCTTGGACCGGTAGCTACCAACAACAACTGACCCTGCACCTAACCATGTTTGCGTACATGCTGGCGGTTATTCCATTAACGTTAATGTGGTATATCACCGGCTTAATGCTTTTAGGGATGGCGTTATATAAACGCAATATCTTTGTTGATGGATTGGATAATAAAACCCTGTGGCAATGTGTATTTTGGGCCATCACATTAGCATCATTAGACTCGATATTAAGTCTAAGTGGCAATCAGATGTTGGAGTCGATGTCTGATCTTTTATTGTGGTTCAGCGCTATTGCGACAGCTTTGATTTATATCCACATTATTGTTAAATTCTGCCAAAATACGCCACATAGACTGAAACTACTGCAAAACGTCGGGCGGATGGCGTTTAGTTTGTACATTCTCCAGTCAATAGTCGGTATTTTACTGTTACGTTATATCGCACCAGACTGGCTGTACTCACTAGACCGGATAGGTTACGTCTCAATTGCGATTATCTACAGTGTATTTCAACTGTTGTTAGCGGATGTCTATTTACGAAAATTCAATCAAGGCCCATTAGAAAAGCTTTGGCGTGTGTTAGTCTCCCGCACAAGCTAATGAAACATATACACTTAAAAGAAGAATCTATGCAACTACCATTGTGTGCAATGCTGATTGGTCTCATCAGTATGACGAAATCAATATGATAAAATTAATCTCACAGAGCAGACACTAAAATGAATAAGTTTGCTTGGTTGATGTTGCTGCTCATTGGCGCTATTTTTGCCACTATTCAGCCCTGGTTAGCTGGGGTATATGGCCTAATTAATCTGGTCACTTTTAGTTTGTATTATCGTGATAAATCGGCCGCTAAACAGGGGCAATGGCGCATAAAAGAAAGCACCTTACAATTTTTTTCTTTAATTGGCGGCTGGCCAGCAGCGCTACTCGGTCAGTATCACTTACGTCATAAAACCCAAAAATCGTCTTTTAAACGGATATTGTGGTGTTGCATCGTACTCAACTCAGTTGGGGTCAGCTTATTGTGTTATCAGCTGTGGTATCCGTTATTAGATGCATACCGTTAAGCTGTTGGTTCAATTGTCGCTTCAATCGTGTTGATGAGTATTAGCTCAGCAATTTTTACGCTAAACTAGTCGCACTATCTACCCAACAATTCGAGATCAATTATGCGTATGATTTTGGCCGTACTGGTCATTGCGGGCGTTATTTTTTATTTTTTCACTCAATCTAACAATTCTAAAGCCGCCAAAGAAAATATTGAGAAAGGTAAGATTTTTTTAGCTGATAATGCCAAACGCGAAGGCGTAATCCAAACCTTATCTGGCTTACAATATGAAGTACTCGTTAAAAGCGATAATACTGAACACCCTAGCGCAAAAAGCAAGGTTACCGTGCATTACCACGGCACACTCATTGACGGTAGCGTATTCGACAGCTCTGTTGATCGCGGCGAAACAATCAGCTTTGGTTTAAATCAAGTGATAGCCGGTTGGACCGAGGGTGTACAACTCATGAATATTGGCGATAAATTCCGTTTTTATATTCCAAGCCAATTGGCTTATGGCAATCGCTCAACCGGTAAAATCGCCGGCGGCTCAGTACTGATTTTTGATGTTGAGTTATTTGAAATTAACTAATCAGCAATGAAGATCAGTTTAAGCAGAAAATGAAAAAGCCTCCATGTCGGAGGCTTTTTGCTATTGATTATCGGCTCTTGGTTATTTAAATTGAGCCTTTACTCCATAAGCATTTGATTATCATGCTAAATAAAACGGATCATCAATCGACTTCGCTGGCGCTGTAAACCATTTAGGCCCTTGCGCTGTCATGTAAAAATGGTCTTCGTGACGGATCCCAAACTCCCCAGGTACACATAACATTGGCTCGTTGCTAAAACACATACCAACCGCCAGTGGCGTAACATCATTACGCACCAAATATGGCCATTCATGAATATCTAAACCGATACCATGACCAGTACGATGAGGTAAACCTGGCACGTTGTAATCTGGACCAAAGCCTGCGGCTTCTAACACGACACGAGCAGCTGCATCCACTTCACTACACAAGGTTCCTAAGGTAGCAGCATCAAACGCAGCAATTTGTGCATCCTGTTCAAGTTGCCATAATTGACGCTGACGAGCATTAGGCTCACCAAATACGTAAGTACGAGTAATATCAGAGTTATAGCCTTGTAACTGGCAACCGGTATCAATCAATACCGTGTCATTTTTCTCAAGCGCTTTAGGTGATTTAACCCCATGCGGATACGCTGTATCTTCACCAAATAGCACGATACAAAAATACGAACCTTTGGCTGCGCCCACGGCATAGTGAGCTTGGTTAATAAAGTCTTCCACTTCTGCAGTGGTGATGCCCTCACGTAAAATACTGGCAGTGGCTTTATGCACTTCAAGGGTCATGTCTTTAGCGCGTTGCATTAAGGCAATTTCGGCAACCGACTTAATCATCCGACATCCTGCCGTTACTGTTGTCGCACTTACAAATCGATGCTGAGGAGCTGCTTGGGCAATGCCATCGCTAATAAAAAAGGCGGTTGACTCATCAATACCGATTTTTGCTTGGCTCAAGCCGATGTTATCCAGCACATCGGCAAATAACTGATATGGGCTTTCATCTTCATGCCACGTATTTACTTGACCTTTAATGGTCATATAACCCTGTAACGTGTCGAGCTCAAATGCAGGTGCAATATACTGAACCTCACCCACAGCGGGGATAATAGCACCCACCATACGTTCGCTAGAAAACCAACGAGTACCGGTGAAATAGTATAAATTAGTACCAGCATTCACATAGATTGCTTCTAAACCATGTTGCGCCATCAATCGTTGTGCATGTTGAATTCGTTGATTAAATTCATCATCACTTATCGCTGCTACACCGTGAGTCATATTAGTGAGTGTGGCTAATGCTTGTTGCGGGCTAACGCCGCCGACACCGATTGTCATAGGTTTTCCTTTGGTTATTTTTATTGTTATTTATCTAGAGTCTGTGGAAATCAAATCGTCTTACCTTGTTCAAATATACAAGATAATCAATACCGACAAGGATACCGTCTGTATCGCTTTGTTACCATTGTATACAATATAAGTTTACAATTTTAATCAGTCTGTTCCACATTATGTCAGCGACTTCACTTGCCAGTTTGCCGTCACGCTTGCGATAATCGCACTTCATTCTACAGAGCTGAGTTCATCAGTCGCCTCCAACGGAGAAACCATGTTCAATATTATTGCTACGCGTCTTAACGCCATTCGCCAACAGCTTGAAGTAAACCAAATAGATGCATTCATCATTCCTCGCGCTGACGAATATTTAGGTGAGTATGTCCCTGCTCGTAATGAGCGTTTACATTGGGCCACTGGCTTTACGGGGTCTGCTGGCATGGCTATCGTGTTAAAAGACCGCGCAGCAATATTTACCGACGGCCGTTACACAGTGCAAGTACGCCAACAAGTAGACGGTAACTTATTTGAATATTTAAGCCTGTATGACGACCCGCAGATTGACTGGTTAATTGATACATTACCTGCAGGCTCGAGCGTCGGCATCGACAGTCGCTTACATACCCTTGCTTGGTTTCAACAAACCAAAGCGCAATTTGATAAAGCCCAAATCAATTTAGTTGAAGTTGATAACAACCCGATTGATGTAAGTTGGTTGGACCGCCCAGCACCGTCAGCATCCACCATGACTTTATTTAGCCACCAAGGTGCAGGACGTAATAGCGTCGAGAAACGTCAACAAATTGGTCAGCTGGTTAACAAGCAAGGCGCCGATGTTGCCCTTATTGCCGCATTAGATTCATGTTGTTGGTTGCTGAATATCCGTGGTAATGACGTTCCACGCTTCCCCGTCATACTTGGCTGCGGATTATTATCGACCAATGGCGATATGACCTTTTTTACCGATTTAACTAAAGTGCCGCAAAATATTGAACAGCATGTAGGTGCTGGCGTGAGCTTTAAAGATGAAGCAGAACTGGCAACCGTATTAGCGCAAATGAAAGGCGTTAAGCTATTGGCCGACCCTCATTCTGCCAACGCCTATTCGCAGTTACTGGCACAAAAAGGTGGCGCTAAACTCATTGTGGGTACCGACCCGGTTGCATTACCTAAAGCACAAAAAAATAACGCCGAATTAGCTGGTATGCGAGCGTGTCATATTCGTGATGGCGCTGCCGTTAGCCGTTTTTTAGCCTGGTTAGACAGCCAAGTTGAACAAAACATTATGCACGATGAAGCACAACTGGCTGACAAATTAGAAAGCTTTAGAATACAAGATTCGCTATATCGCGAGCCAAGCTTTGACACTATTTCAGCCACTGGTGCCAATGCCGCTATGTGCCATTACAACCATAATAATGGCACCCCAAGCACAATGACCATGGACAGCATTTACTTGGTCGATTCTGGTGCGCAATACTTAGACGGCACCACCGACGTTACCCGCACCATTGCCATTGGCAAAGTGACCGATGAACAGAAGAAAATGGTCACCCTGGTATTAAAAGGCCACATAGCCCTTGATACAGCCCGCTTCCCTAAAGGCACCTCTGGTGTGCAACTCGATGCATTTGCTCGTCAGTATTTATGGCAGCATGGTTTTGATTATGACCACGGAACGGGCCATGGTGTCGGTCACTTTCTAAGTGTTCACGAAGGCCCGCAGCGCATTGGTAAAAACGTCAATGGCGTGGCATTACTACCAGGAATGGTATTGTCGAATGAGCCTGGTTATTACCGCGCCGATGGTTTTGGTATTCGCATCGAAAACCTAGTCACAGTGCAACATTGCCAAGCATTGGCAGGTGCAGAGCGTGAAATGTATGAGTTTGATGTATTAACCCATATTCCAATGGATGCACGCTTAATCGATAAGTCATTGTTAACTGATTTTGAAGTGAACTGGTTTAATCAATATCAGCAAAAAGTTCGTCAAACCTTAGCGCCATTAATGCAAGGTGACGAGTTAGCATGGCTCAATAAAGTGACTGTCGCGATTTAAGCGCCATCCAGTTCAACATAACGCGTAAGCACTGAATATAGGGCTTTGGAGCAATAACATGTCCAAAGCCCTTTGAATTAAAGCACCATCAAGTGCAAACTAAAGCGCCAGTGAATCTACCGACTCACAGCAAACATTATAATTCCTAAAAAATGGTATTAATTGCCATGCCAAGACGGTAATCAGTTATTAGTGTTGAATACTCAAAGGCAGTGATTACAACAGCGAGTGACTTTTATGGTGAGATATACGAGCAATCTGTTTTTTGGGTACGTTTTTTACCCACATAGCAAAAAAATGTTAGCCGCTTCCTATTTCCCCATTGTCGATTGTTGTAAACTCCGCGCCAACAAAGGCTGTGTTGGTAAGAGTAAATTTTACCAGACATGTGTATAACAAATTTGTTTACCACAATACTCGCAGGTCACTAACGCTATATGCGCCAAGTGGATCTCTCACCTAAGTCGTTCTCGTTTGGGGCTCTACCTGCCATAGCCGTGTCGCCAATGAATAACCATTGGTTAACTGATAATTTAAGAGATCAAAAGGTATCATCACTATGAAGTCTGAACAGACTCTCTCTAATTCTGCTGCTGTTTCTGATTCGTTTTTGGATCGCTATTTCAATATTTCTGCCCGTGGAAGTACCTTAAAACGTGAAGTCATTGCTGGCTTAACGACGTTTTTGGCTATGGTTTATTCGGTGATTGTGGTGCCAAACATGTTGGGCACTGCGGGGTTTGATCCTGCGGCGGTATTTATCGCTACCTGTTTAATTGCCGCGTTTGGTTCGTTGCTCATGGGATTATGGGCTAATTTGCCGATGGCCATCGGTTGCGCAATTTCACTCACTGCATTTACTGCATTTAGCATGGTGCTAGGCCAGGGAATATCGATTCCTGTCACCCTTGGCGCTATTTTCCTAATGGGTATCGTATTTACACTTGTAAGTGTCACCGGTATTCGTCAATGGGTACTCACTAACTTGCCAACCGGTATCGCTCACGGTACAGGTATTGGTATTGGTTTGTTTTTACTGCTTATCGCGACCAATAGCGTGAAATTGATTGTATCAAACGATGCCGGTTTACCCGTAAAGCTTGGTGATATTAATAGTTTACCGGTTATAGCAACAATAATTGGTCTTGCTATGACAATTGGGCTTGAGCGCCGAGGCACGCCGGGTGGCATATTGCTGGTCATCGTCGGGCTATCGATCTTTGGGTTAATATTTGATCCTAGCGTAACTTATCAAGGCCTATTTGCTTTGCCTGATTTGATGTCTGAAACGTCGCTTATTGGCCAGCTCGATATTATGGGCGCACTGAATCCAGTGGTACTGCCTATTGTGTTGGCATTAGTGATGACCGCTATCTTCGATGCAACAGGCACAATTAGAGCGGTTGCAGGACAAGCGGAACTTCTCGATGATAAAGACAATATTGTTGGTGGTGGAAAAGCACTGACATCAGACTCTGTCAGCAGTATTTTTGCTGGCGTAGTCGGCGGCGCTCCAGCCGCTGTTTATATTGAGTCCGCAGCGGGAACTGCAGCAGGTGGCAAAACCGGCCTGACCGCGACCATCGTCGGCTTACTATTTTTGATAATGATGTTTTTAGCGCCGTTAAGCTTTTTAGTACCTGCTTATGCGACAGCTCCAGCGCTAATGTATGTTGGATTACTGATGCTAAGTAACGTCACCAAGCTTAATTTTGACGATAAAGTGGATGCAATGGCAGGCTTAACCTGCGCGGTATTTATTATTTTAAGCTGTAATATCGTTACTGGGATTATGCTTGGGTTTGTTACCTTGGTTATTGGCCGCATATGCAGTGGCGAGTGGCGTAAACTGCGACTTGGGGTTATCTTAATCACTCTCGGTTTAGTCGCCTTTTACATGGGTGGCTGGGCGATTTAACCCAATTGTAAATTCAATATTAAGGCCAGCCGTCGAGGCTGGCCTTTTTGTTATTGACGGAAATATTATCGAATATCAAACCAGCCTTTAGCTCCTGCAATAACGGCATATATAGAACCAAACAAAACCTCAAAAAGGCAATAGGTCACTTTAGCCCGTTGGCGTTAGTCAGTTATGGTTTGAAAAGTCTCTTTGAAGTGGTCAATATGCATGGTGAGCTCCCGGAAAAAGGGAGTATAAGATCATAGCTAAATGTTAACGTCAGATCGTCCATTAAATTGATTGAAAAACATTCACGATCTCGCCCTGGTTTCTTCATAGTTGAATTTCAGCATACATTCCCGTATTTGAGACAGAGAATATTAGAAAATAATGGTGTTACTTAAGCGTATGACATTGAACCTATTAGAACAACATATTCCCAAATTGAGTAAGCAGAAAAAATGATATTAAATGGTAAATTTAGAGCTTAAGTATTCACTAGTCCTGAATATAATGAATTGTAGTTCATCCCCCTCTAAATACACCCTAATGGATAATTTATTTAAATACATTCATCTGATATTCTGCTGGAATTATATAATAAAAATAATATATTAAAAATTTTGCTATATGCTAAATAATTTCACGCCAGAATAAATACTTATTTTTAGACGACTCATTGTTAAAGGAATGTTTATGAAAAAAATGCCCAATTGGGATATCTTGAAAAAAAACTACCCAGCATTTCCAGCCCCTGCTGTTTTTAAGCAGATTGGAGGTAAAGTTGAACTGAATTTTGATATTGGTGTGTTTGGAAATGCATGTGCAACGAGAGTATCTAAAGCTCTTAACGGTTCAGGAGGCTTACATAAAATCCCTTTTTACAAAGCCGTTGGTCCCAACGGAAAACTTGAGGGACAAGTGTCCTCTGGCAGAAATAAAGACTGGTACATTTTTAGAGTAAAAATATTAAAAAAATATTTAACTGAAAACTATGGTGCACCAGAATCCTTCACACCAGAGGAATATGAAAATAATATTAAAAACCGTAAGGGTATAATTATTTATGAAGTAAATGGATGGTCTGATGCGACCGGACATGCAGATCTTTGGGATGGATCAAACTGCGTTTACCAAGGTTATGGCGATGTATCACACAAAATTCATTTTTGGGAAGCATCTAATGATTAAATATAAATTAGCATCACTCTTTATTTGTAGTGCATTAATTTTGTTTGGGTGTTCTGAAGTAAAAAAAAATAAATATCATTCTGATGACTTACTCGATTTCGCTGAGTCTAATTGTATGTTTTGGTATTTTAAATCAAAAGACTATGATTTATCTGACATCAAAAAAATAACTTCTGGCATTGTAGAATTAAGTCATTATTCGGCTGAAAAATTCGAACAAACAGCAATATTAGTCAAAGAATACGCCCCTGACGTATCAAGTAAAGAAAATACAGATATTGAGCTTTTGAAGTGTTTTATCCTTAAAAAAGATCAACAATTCCTAAATAAGCTTAATGGTATAAGAAAATTATAGTGTTAAAATAAACACCTGCGATGGCACTCTTAATCTGAGTGACATCGTGGTTTAAATTCACTAGAATAACGTTCAATAACCTTCAATAACGTTTTCTGCACCACCACAGCTCTCCCAGCGATGCTTTTAGGTATGTAGGGGCAGAGTAAAATTTATTTGATTACCATAGATGTCCTAATCCAGAGAAGCACCTTTAGACTCTCAGCTCTATCACGTTTGTGTCCAAAAACGAGTTAGTAACGCTTGCAAAAGTCTAAATTTAACTCTGAACTTGAAGCCGTTGAAGACTCTTTATAAAAAAAATGCGTGAGCCTGACAGGACGTCAGGCTAGCTTTCGCGATACAGGTCGTTCTTTGGCGTCCTGCCACCACGACATTCGTGGATCCATTCACTTCAGACACCCCATCGGAGGCGATAGCATTTTTACTCTTTATTGCAAAATGGGCCGAAGCAGACTACAAACTAAGTAAAAAACTGGATAAATCCCCATGGCGACCTTTTCGCTGTTTGAAAATGTTGCGGGGCGGCTGGGCCAATTTTTTTATAAATAGTAAAGAGGGAACAGCCGTTGGTTTCCTCTTGGTCTGGTGTGGGCGAAGCGCCACGACGTTAGTGGCCGCAGGCCATAAGTTATAAACCATAAGCTAAAATATAGCCGCATTTAGTGGAATCAGGGTAAACTTATATAAAAAGATAAGTTCTAATCCACTTCTGTCCAAAAACGAGTTAGCAGCCCCGCACTTAAGATGCTGTAATTGCCATGACTATCAATCCATATCATCTAAACAATTCTCCGCTAAAAAATCTTATCGTTAGGCACAGATAAAGTTCAGGATTTAAACAAAAGTTTGTTATACTCCGCGGCCGCTTATCGATGGCACTCAATGGGGTGTATCATTCAAGCTTAACGTTTTTCAACTATCCTAAGACGTTAATCAACCCAGTTAAGCATGATATCTGCCATTAACAATGGCTATAGGCCCAAATACTCTAGATTGACCTTGTGCAGCTAACTTAGCTTGTTGCAACTAAATCGCTTTGTTTTGATGTACATACAGGAACCGCACCATGAAATTCGAATCTTTTAGCTTCGCCCCAGAAATATTACGCGCGATCGCTGAGTGCGGTTATCAATCTATGACGCCAATTCAACAACAAGCGATACCGGCGATCCGTCGTGGTGAAGATGTCCTAGCAAGCGCTCAAACTGGCACGGGTAAAACAGCAGCATTTGCGCTGCCTATATTACAAAGAATGTGTGATAACCCAAAAGAGACGATGCCGTCTAACACTCGTACTTTAATTCTGACTCCAACTCGTGAGCTTGCCGCACAGGTTGCAGACAACATTAGCGCTTACAGTAAGCATCTTAATTTAACGGTATTAACCATTTATGGTGGCGTTAAAATAGAGACCCAATCACAAAAACTTAAACGCGGTGCCGACGTTATTGTTGCTACACCAGGTCGTTTACTTGAACACATTGTGGCGTGTAACTTAAGTTTGTCGAATGTTGAGTTTTTAGTACTCGATGAAGCCGACCGTATGCTTGATATGGGCTTTAGTGCTGACATTAAAAAGATTCTCCAAGCAGTAAACAAAAAACGTCAAAACATGTTGTTCTCTGCGACCTTCTCTTCTGAGGTTAAAAAGCTAGCGAATGACATGCTTGAAAAGCCTAAAGTGATTACTGTTGATAAACAAAATACTACTGCTGACACCGTAAGCCAGGTGGTATATCCAGTAGAGCAGCGCCGTAAGCGTGAATTAATATCTGAGTTAATCGGTACCAAAAACTGGCAACAGGTGTTGGTGTTTACCGCGACTCGTGACGCAGCAGACAAATTGGTCAAAGAGCTTAACTTAGATGGTATTCCATCGGGTGTGGTTCATGGCGAGAAAGCACAAGGCAGCCGTCGTCGTGCGTTACGTGAATTTGTTGAAGGTAAAATTCGCGTATTAGTGGCCACCGAAGTCGCCGCTCGTGGCCTTGATATTAAAAATCTTGAATACGTTGTTAACTACGATTTACCATTTTTAGCCGAAGATTACGTGCACCGTATTGGCCGTACAGGTCGTGCAGGTAAAACCGGTGTGGCAATTTCGTTTGTGAGCCGCGAAGAAGAACGCACCCTAGCTGATATTGAAAAGCTAATCGGTCAGCCAATTCGTCGAGTCACAGTACCGGGTTATGAAGTCGGTAGCCGTGAAGTACTGCTTAAGCAGATTGAAAAGCGCCGTAGTTTTGCTAAAAAACAACAACGTGGTGATAACGCTGGCGCCCAGATGATTGCTGAGAAAAACATGGACGGACGTCGTGTTAAAGTGGGTAAAGTCAGCAGCACGGTTAAATACAAAAAGATTAAATAACTCAACTAGAAAGAGTTAATGGTAATCGAAAAAAGCGCTTAGGCGCTTTTTTTGTGTTTGAATGAAATGAATTGTGTGATTATGAGGTCTACTTTAGTCGGGACATTACTCTATAAGGACTTATCATGTTAAAAACTCTGCTTATTGCCACCGCACTTACGTTAACCAGTTTAGCCAGTGTGGCTAAGCCTATTGCCAGTGACGAGAACAATGTCATGCCACTGCTCAATGGCCACCAGATACCAGCAATAACCCTGCAAGATGTTGATGGTAAAGCGGTTGAACTCAGTAAACTTGTGGCGCAAAAGCCGACTATATTTTTCTTTTACCGTGGCGGTTGGTGTCCATTTTGTAATTCGCAAATGGGTCAGCTAAAAGCAATTGAACCTAAATTGCTTGAAATGGGTTTCCAGTTAGTGGGTATTTCACCAGACACGCCAGAAAAGATGCGCGCGTCGATGAATAAACAAGAACTCGATTATTTATTGCTGTCTGACACCTCAATGGCGGCATCGCAAGCATTTGGTTTAGCCTATTACACCAGTGCAGATATCACTAAAAAATATACTGCCAGTTTAGCGGTAACCAATGAACTGTTTACTACCCCAGCAGGTGAAAAACGCTTAGTGTTACCCGTGCCAGCTGTCTATTTGGCAGATAAAAGTGGTTTAATTCATTTTCAATATGTGAATCCAAACTACAAGGTTCGCCCTGCGCCAGAGCTAATTTTAACCGCTGCTGAGTTACTCGTTAAACCTTAGTTAACGCCAAATTCAAATAGAATCTAGCCAACATTAATCCAATAATGTTGGCTTTTTTAACTTACTCTTTTGAGTCAGCACCCTCTAATTCAACACTATAGTATTATGACACTTACCCACTCACACTTGGTGCTTTCAACAACGACACTTCTACACACCGATACATCTAGATTTGTCGTAATTAAATACAATCTTTCATCACAAAAAACCTCGAAATACAGGCGTTTTTAGCCAATTAGTGCATTTTATATTGGATTTTTAATACCTCATCTCGTTACACTGTTCGGCATATAAGAATATCCCTACACAGAGGCTGTAAATTACCATGTCTATTGCTACTACATTTGGCACAGCAAATACTTCTGGCACGATTAAGGCGATGCTATTAGGTTGCGGTGAACTCGGCAAAGAAGTTGCCATTGAGCTTCAACGTTACGGAATTGAAGTTATCGGAGTTGATCGCTACCCCAATGCCCCAGCAATGCAAATTGCCCATCGTTTTCATGTGATTAACATGCTGGATGCAAAAGCATTAAAAGCAGTTATCGAGCTTGAAAAGCCGGATTTAGTGATCCCTGAGATTGAAGCTATTGCCACCCAAACGTTAGTGGAACTAGAACAGCAAGGTTTACATGTGGTGCCAACCGCTAACGCAGCCAAACTCACTATGGACCGTGAGGGCATACGCCGACTTGCGGCAGAAACCTTAGCGATACCAACATCAAAGTACTTTTTCTGTGACACCCTAGCTGAATTTGAACAGGCCGTTACCGACATTGGTATTCCATGCGTGGTTAAGCCAGTAATGAGTTCGTCTGGTAAAGGCCAGAGTGTGATTAAGTCAGCACAAACCATCCAGCAAGCATGGTCTTACGCCCAAGAAGGTGGACGAGCAGGTAAAGGACGAGTAATTGTTGAAGCCTTTATTCCGTTTGATTACGAAATTACCTTACTGACGATTAGCGCCGTAAATGGCATCCATTTTTGCGACCCTATTGGCCATAGACAAGAAGATGGCGATTATCGTGAATCGTGGCAACCGCAGGCGATGTCGGCTGAGGTATTACACAAGGCACAAGCCATGAGCCAACGAGTTGTTGAGGCATTAGGTGGATATGGACTCTTTGGTGTTGAGCTATTTATTCGTGGTGATGAAGTGTATTTTTCTGAAGTGTCGCCAAGGCCACATGATACAGGTTTAGTAACCTTAATCAGCCAGGATTTATCTGAGTTTGCCTTGCATGTACGTGCGATTTTAGGATTACCAATAAGCAATATTGTGCAGCATGGTCCTAGTGCTTCTGCGGTTATTCTTGCCGAGGGCACATCCACCAATATCCGTTACCAGGGTATGGCTGCCGCCTTAGCGCCCGCGGATACCCAATTACGCTTATTTGGTAAGCCAGACATTGATGGTCGTCGCCGCTTAGGTGTGGCGTTAGCCCGCGATAACTCGGTAGAACAAGCGGTCGAAAAAGCAAAAACTGTTGCCAGCCATATCAAGATACTGTTTTAACGTCACAGGATATTATTTTAACGTCACAGGATATTGTTCTGTCACCTAGCTGAATATCGATGAACTAAGCCGTGGAGTATCTGCGGCTTAGTTTTTTACTATTGGCATTGGTTTAGGCAGTGGTTTATCTGCTAAGTGAAAGTGGACTAACATTAACAAACGAAACAGCGCTTTAAGTTTAAGATCTTGATCAAGCTTACACGCGTGAATCAGTTTTTTCAGTACCGTTATTTTTATGTACAGTTTTTTAATCAACACGCCGCTTGGCTCACCTAGGTATTTATCGAACTCTTTATAACCCTTAATAGTTCGCGGTACTAACTTAGCCTGACGAATATGTAATCCCGACAGCATCGCTTTATCGAACGCTTGGGTTTCTAGCCCCTTGATAATGTCGGCTGTACTAAGTTGTTGCGCCAAACCATCCACAATAAAATCAAACAGGACTTTCCATAGTGACATGTGTCGTTATCCGCTCTAGTTGTGAGTGTTAATCGAACGCTATAAATGACAGATCTAAACACCCAGCACTATATCTAAGTTATAAGCTCTAAACTCTAAACTCTAATCTAAGCTTTAAACTCGAGACTCTAAATTTTAATCTAAGCTTTAAACTCGAGACTAAACAGGTTAAAAGTGGTTGGTTTAGTGATAGCTTTAGCCGATAATTCTATTCAACATTTTACCTTGTTGAAAATAGAGAACATTTTCAAGCGCAATATTAAGTAGATTTTGTCTAGCTTGTAATGTCGCCCATGCAATATGCGGCGTGATAGTAATGTTGGCAGCACTAAGTAACGGATTATTGCTACTTGGCGGCTCAGTGGATAACACGTCAACTGCCGCAAAGCCGTTACCATTGTTAAGCCATTGAGCGAGATCATTTTCATTAATCAAATCGCCACGGGCGGTATTCACTAATAAACAGCCCGGTTTAAGTAAGCGTAAACTGTCGCTATTGATCATGTATTTGGTTGCTGTACTCAGCGGACAATGCAGCGAAACAATATCGGCTTGTTGAAGCAGGGTGTCGCGTTCACACCATTGAATAGCATCAGGTAAATTGGTTTTAGGTTTAGCACTGGTAATCAACACTTTCATGCCAAACGCGACACCTAAATTGGCAACCTGTTGGCCAATATCACCATAACCTACCACACCCAGCGTGAGGCCTTTTAATGAGGTTAAGGGTGATAAGGTAAAACAAAAATCTCGTTGCGTTACCCATTGTCCTTGTTTTACGGCTTGGTCATGTAAGGCAACTTGTTGCTTATGATGTAAAATATGGGCAAACACCATTTGTGCTACGGCATCAGGACCATAAGCAGGAATATTAGTGACAACAATACCCTGCGCTGTTGCTGCATCAACATCGACCACATTGGTTCCTGTGGCAAGAACACCAATATAGCTTAATGCGGGCAGTTGCTTTAAGGTCGCGGCACTCAATAGCGTTTTATTGGTCAGCACGATTTGCGCACCTTGACAGCGACTGACGATTTGTTCGAGTGTGGTATGGTCGTAAATATCACATTCGCCTAAAGCCTCAAGCGCTTGCCAACTCAAATCACCCGGATTAAGTGTATAACCATCTAATACCACTATTTTCATTTATTGCCCCATTCCATTGTTTACAAAAATACGTTACTGGCTTGCGCTAACGCATTCCTCTAGAGGTTTTAATGCGCTCGTAAGCGGCTTGAATATCTTGTGCTTTGGTGTTGGCTAATTCCATCATCTCTTCAGGTAAGCCTTTAGCCACAAGCTTGTCTGGATGATGTTCATTCATCAACTTACGGTAAGTTCGTTTTACGTCTTGATCACTCGCAGATTCTTGCACGCCTAACAGCACATAGGCATCAGTAAGCGGCATTTTATTACCTTGTGGCGACTGATGATGACTAAACTCAGCTTGCCAACGTGCCAGTAAAGCATCCAGTTGTGCAGCAAGGCCAAGCTTAGTGGCAATAACCGACAATATTTGCTTTTCATTGGCATGTAATTCACCATCGGCCAAGGCTGTTTGAATTTGGATTTCCAAGAACATTTGCGCTAACTCGACTCGTCCTTGAGTGGCTTGTCGAAACAGTTCTAGCTGCTTTAGCAAATCAAAATCAACTTGGCGGCCTTGACGAAAAGCCGTTTGCGCATCGATACGTGACTGACCAGACAACTTCATTTGATCCATTAACATGGTCGCTATACGAATATCGGTTTCAGTCACTCGCCCTGACGCTTTAGCAACATGGCCCATTACGGCAAATGTTGAATTAAAAAACATCGCCTGACGTTCACTGCCTTTACGCATTATCGAGGTTAACCCTTGGCGCCTATCGAAAGCATGGCCTAACCATAATCCTAAAATTGCACCAAAGAAACGCCCGAACATATACCCAATGATAAATCCAAAAACTTTACCCCAAATTCGCATGTTGTTTTCCACTACGGTTAATAATTAATAAACAGCTAGCCATTATCAAAGGCGTAGCTTAAAGCGGTAACTGAGTCTCTATATCAACTAACCGGCGCTGTAATTTATCCAGGCGCTCAAGTGTGCCGACATCGCACCAATAAGCATCAAAATGCTCACCTTGTATTTGTTGCTGGCCAATGGCTTGTTTAAGCAAAAGCCCCAAAGCCTGTTTACCTTCAGGCAACTGGCTAAATAATTGAGGATGATAAATCCCCAGTCCAGCAAACGTTAACCTTTGTTCATCGCTCAAGGTTAATTTCCCTTGAGCATCAATAGCAAAATCACCCTGTGGATGATGTTCTGGATTATCCACTAACCACAAATAAGCTTGTGCTTCACCTTGGTTAATGCGTTGATAAGCCAAGGTGATGTCGGGCAAGTGATCGATAAAAATATCACCATTGATCACCAAAAAAGGTTCATCCCCCAACCAAGGTAATGCTTGCTTGATACCCCCCGCAGTTTCTAACGCCGTGGTTTCTTCGCTGTAGTTAATCTGCAAACCCCATCGACTACCATCACCTAGCATTTCAGGTAACTTATGTCCTAACCAAGCTTGATTGATCACAACCTCAGTCACGCCAATTAACGCGAGCTTTTCTAAGTGATATTCAATTAAAGGTTTACCTGCAACGCTCACTAATGGTTTAGGTAAGGAGTCTGTTAACGGGCGCAAACGCTCCCCGCGTCCTGCTGCCAGTATCATCGCTTTCATGCTTCGCTTACCACCTCATGAGTATTTTTGTGGTTTACTAACGGTAAAATCACCCTGTGAACCCACAGACTAAAATCGGTAATTTGTGGGTATTTCATCCCAATATCTGCGACATATTGTAAGGTTAATGGAATATCAGCCAGATAACCGCGCTTACCGTCACGATGATATAACCGCGCAAAAATACCCGCAGCTTTGATATGACGTTGTAATCCCATTAAATCAAACCACTGGGTATAAGTAGCGTAATCAACATTTTCATCCATTAATTGGTGATCTATAGCGAGCTGATAATGATATCTCATCAAGTGATTAACGATATCATCTGGCCAACGCACGTAACAATCGCGAAGCAATGATACCGCATCATAAGTCACTGGCCCATGCACTGCATCTTGAAAGTCAATCACCGCTAACGCTTGATCATTTATCAGTAAATTACGGCTATGGTAATCACGATGCATGCCCACTTTTGGCTGCGCCAGTGCATTGTCGGTTAAGGCTGCAAACGTAGCCGCAATCATTTGTTGCTCATTATCCGTCAATGCGTAATCTAAATGCTCTTTTAGTAACCAATCGACAAAAATAGCTAATTCTCTTGCCACAAAAACGTCATCGTAATCAGCTAAAGGTCCATCTTCGGTTTCCGTTACCGTGGCAATGACCGGCAATAAGTTTAATGCCTGCTTATAATAGTCGCTCACATTGTCTTTATTCAGCACCGACAAAAGTTGTAATTCGCCTACATCAGTTTGTAAGACAAAACCATAGTCTTCGCAGGTTGCAAGCACTTCGGGTACCAGTAAGCCTGCATGTTGATAAGCCTTGGCCATTGCCACAAATGGCGCGATGGGCACTAAGTCGATCGGTGAATCTGAAACAATGTAATCAATACCTTGATGATGAAGACGAAAATAGCGTCGAAAACTGGCGTCGCCGCAGATCAAGTTAATGGCAACTTTATCGCCGAAATATTGGTATAACCAGTTACTTAACGCGACAAATCTTGGGTCAGATAAAATCATCTCAATGGCTCTTAACGAAAAATTGCTTTATTATAGCCAGCATAACATTTGGAAACAGCTAAAGAATGGAATGTTTCATCTAGCTGAGTATCTTTTTCTCTCCAAAACTTTCCGGAATCAGAATTCATAAATTATTGACAACAATGCAGATCCGTTATTTTCTGGCACTAAGCCTACTCCCAAATATCGTGTTGGCCGATGAGCCTACAACGACAGAAGCGCCTTCATTGCAATGCGTTGTTGCTCCGCCTGTGTCTCGTTCATTCGAAGACCGTGCAGCATTAACCGGCATATCAGACGATCAAATTGTTATCATTAGCGATCACTCTGCCGTTGCTTACAATAACCAAGCTGAGTTTTCGGGTGATGTGAGTTTCAGCCAGGGACTTCGCCATATCGCTGCTGACAATGCGGTATTAGATCAAAAACAACAACGCTTAAATGCAGAAGGTAACCTTATCTTTAAAGATGAGTTATTTACCGTCACAGCAGATACCTTAGAAGCGCAAATGAGCACTAATAACGCCACCTTAAAAGGGGCTCAGTATTGGCTACATGGGCAACAAGTACATGGCGATGCAGAAAAACTACAGATAACTTCAGACAATAATCTATTGCTAACAAAAACCAACTTCACTACCTGCCCTCCTGGTGATGAATCATGGTTACTTGAAGCCGATATGATCAAAATTGACAGCAAAGAAGAATGGGGTGAAATTTGGAATGCCAAGCTGCGTATTGCCAACATCCCAGTATTATATATCCCGTATATGACAGTGCCTGTATCAGATAAGCGTAAAACCGGCTTCTTATTCCCAAGTTTTAGTACCAGCACCACTAACGGTGTAGAAGTTAGCACCCCGTATTATTGGAATATCGCCCCAGAGTTTGACTTAACTTTCACCCCGGACTTCATGTCTTCGCGTGGGTTGTATACCAAAACGGAATTTCGCTATCTCGCTGGCGAACAGCAAAATGGCCAGTTCAATGTCGAATATTTAGGTAGCGACAGTAAGCTAACCTCTAATGCTGACCGTTATTTGTATCACTGGAGCCATCAAGGCGCAGTCAACAAAAACTGGCGAGTAAGATCAGACTATACCGATGTATCTGATAACAATTATTTCAACGATTTAAATTCCGACGTTAATCAGTCAACCGACAACCAGTTATCACGGATCGGTGAAGCCAGTTATTTTGAACGCAACTGGGACTTCAACATGCGCGTGCAAGACATTAAAGTGCTCGGTGAAGATGAAAAACCGTATCAAGTGATGCCACAGCTAAACTTTAATTATCGTTCTGCAGACATTTTTAACTCTATCGACTTTAAATTTAATTCAGAACTGACCAATTTCCGTCATCAAGATAATGAATATAATACCGCTACCCGCTTACATTTAGTGCCTAGCTTAATTTGGCCAATACAAGGGCCAGCAGGTTCATTTACCAGTGAAGTTAAATTACTGCAAACTCAGTATTGGCAGCAAAACATCGACGAAGACTCAACATTAGACGACAGTATAAGCCGTACGATTCCTCAAGCGCGTTTACACGGTCAGGTGAATTTTGAGCGAGCAACCCAATTGTTTGATGAACAATACCGTCAAACCCTTGAACCTCAGATTCAATATCTTTATGTCGGCTATGAAGACCAATCCAATATTGGTATTTATGACACAGCACAATTACAAGAAGACTATTATGGTCTGTTCCGCGATCGCCAATACTCAGGCTTAGACCGTGTTGCTGATGCCAACCAATTTACCTTAGGTTTTACCACTCGTTTGTTTGATCAAACTAACCGCGAAAAACTCAAGTTTAGCGTGGGGCAAATCATGTATTTGGAAAACTCTAAAGTCAGTATTGACGATGCTTTCGAAGAAACAACCCAGTCAACATCGGTATTAGCGGCTGAATTAGATGCCCAGTTATACAACGATTGGTTTGTGAGTGGTTCAGTACAACACGACACTGAAACGGGTGAAAACAAAAAGAATGAAATCACTTTGGATTATCGCCCAAGTAGCGACCGATTATTGCAGTTAAGCTACCGTTATGTACCCGACTTATTAAATACCAACACCAATGATCAAGTTGATATTTCCCAAGCAGGCGTGCGCACATCGTGGCCTATTAGTGACAACTTATATTTTGTCGGTAACTACTATTACGACCTCAATGAATCTCGTAATATTGAAACTTACACTGGCGTACAATACGAGTCATGTTGCTGGGCATTGCGCTTAAGTTATCATTATCGTATCAAAACCAACTACGATGATGATTTATCAGAAAGCGTTGACGGACGCGAAGAGTTTGAAAGCGGTGTTTACCTAAACTTTGTCATTAAAGGCTTAGGCGGATCAGGTCCGTTAGGGGTAGACGACATGTTAAATGAAGGCTTATTTAACTACCGTAAACCACTTTACTTGAGGAATTAGCATTCTTTTGTGATAGATTGCTGAACCTAGCGACAAACTCATAGTCCAATAACAACAAACATGCTGTTGAGTATGAAGTAGTAACCTTATTTTGGCGATGTATTGCCAGTTTATATTGAATCGAATGTGCCAAGGATTTTGTGGATGAAACACAGTAAAAAAATAATTTTTGCATTACTAGCATTAGCTATGAGTAACACCAGTGTTGCTGCGCCAATGCCATTAGATCGCGTATCAGTACAAATTAATGATGGCATCATTCTTGAGAGTGAAATCACCAACATGGTTTCAACTGTTAAAGCCAATGCTAAAGCAGCTAAACAAACATTACCGTCTGATGATGCCTTACGTACCCAGGTTATCGAACGTCTCATTTTAACTCACTTGCAAATGCAAATGGCTGAACGTATCGGCTTGCAGATTGGTGATTTACAATTAGACCAAACGATTGAAAACATCGCTAAAGAACAAAAAGTCACCGTTGCGCAAATGCAACAAACGATTGAAAGCGAAGGTACGAGCTTTAGCCAATATCGCGAACAGTTACGTCAAGAAGTCACTCTAGGTGAAATTCAGCGTATTCAAGTGCAACGCCGTATTCAGGTTTCACCACAAGAAATTAGTGGCTTAGTGAAATTAATTCAAGAGCAAGGCTTAAAAGATGTTGAGTTTCAAATTGGTCACATTCTGATTGAAATACCAAGCAACCCAACGAGCGAACAACTTGAAAGTGCTAGCCGCCGTGCAGAAATCGTGCTTAAACGTTTAAATAATGGCGACGATTTCCGTAGTACCGCTATTGCGTCTTCATCAGGTCCTAAAGCGTTAGAAGGCGGGATTTGGGACTTTATGAACATTAACGAAATGCCAACCTTGTTTGCTGAAGTTATCAGTAACGCCAAAAAAGGTGACATAATCGGTCCGATTAAATCGGGTTCAGGCTTCCATATTATTAAAGTAGTCGACACTCGTGGTTTACAAACCCAAGAAGTTGAAGAAGTAAAATCACGCCATATCCTGTTAAAGCCATCGCCGATATTATCGGAAGATCGCGCAAAAGCGATGTTAGCTAACTTTTTGACTCAAGTTCGTGCAGGTGACGCAGATTTTGCTAAATTAGCCACTCAGTACTCTGAAGATCCAGGTTCTGCAGCTAAAGGTGGTGAGTTAGGTTGGGCAGACCCAAGCATGTATGTGCCAGAGTTTACGCAAACATTAGCCAGTCTTCAGGAAGGCCAATACAGTGAGCCTTTCCGAACAACTCATGGCTGGCATGTAGTGCAACTTGAATCGCGCCGTAAAACTGATGCAACCGAACAATTTAACAGTAACCGTGCTCATCAATTAATCTTCCGTCGTAAGTTTAATGAAGAGCTACAAAACTGGTTAGACGAAATGCGTTCAGAAGCGTATATCGAAATCGTTGAGCCAGAAAGCAAACGAGGCTAAGCAAAATTAATGACTAAACGTATTGCCATCACTCCCGGCGAACCAGCAAGTATTGGTCCCGACTTAGTCATCAAACTCGCTCAACAGGCCTGGCCTGTTGAGTTAGTTGTTTGTGCCGACCAAAATTTGCTCATGACACGAGCAAAAATGCTTGGACTGCCTTTACAACTCAGGCCTTATCAACCATCGCAACCACCGAAGCCGCAAACAGCAGGCACATTAACCATTGCTCCTTTTGCAGTAGCAGAAGAAGTTGAGTGTGGTGTACTGAATGAAGCTAACAGCGCTTATGTAGTAGAAACTTTGCGCTACGCCGGTGAAAAAAATATGTCGAATGAATTCGACGCGGTCGTTACCGGTCCTGTGCACAAAGGCATTATTAACCAAGCAGGTATTCCATTTAGCGGTCATACCGAATTTTTTGCACTACAAGCTAATTGCGCAGATGTCGTCATGATGCTTGCAGCCCCAGGGTTACAAGTGGCGCTAATGACCACACATATTCCATTAGCTTACGTTGCAAAGGCCATTACCCGCGACAGACTACATCACATTATTAGCATTTTGCATCGTGAATTGGTCAGTAAATTTGGTTTAGGCTCACCCAAAATTTATGTGTGTGGACTCAATCCACACGCAGGAGAAGACGGCCATTTAGGCCGTGAAGAAATCGATACCATCATACCTGCGCTCAACGAGTTACGAGAACAAGGCATGGATATTGTTGGCCCGTTGCCAGCCGATACCTTATTCCAGCCTAAGTATCTCGAACAAGCTGACGTGGTATTAGCTATGTATCATGACCAAGGATTACCTGTGCTTAAATCATTAGGTTTTGGCAAGTCGGTCAATATCACCTTAGGTTTACCTTATATTCGCACCTCAGTCGATCACGGCACCGCGCTAGAATTGGCCGGCAGTGGTAAAGCGGATTGCGGCAGTTTTACCTGTGCATTAAACAAAGCCATCGAATTGGCCTCAAAAAGTAAGTAACCCATTTTAATGAGTAATAAAGTACATTTAGGCCACACGGCCAGAAAGCGTTTTGGACAAAACTTCTTAACCGACCAAGGCGTGATTAGCAGCATCGTAGGCGCTATTGCACCTGATAATGATCATGTAATGGTTGAAATTGGACCCGGTTTAGGTGCATTAACTGAACCTGTTGCAGATATGATTGATAACTTAACCGTTGTTGAATTAGATCGTGACTTGGTGAAACGCTTACAATATCACCCAGTACTTAAAGACAAACTGACCATTCACCAAGGTGATGCATTACAGTTTGATTTTGGTCAGTTGCAACAGCCTGGCAAGAAAATGAAAGTGTTTGGTAACCTTCCTTACAATATTTCAACGCCACTGATGTTCCATTTGTTTGAGTTTGCTGAACAAATAGAAACGATGCATTTTATGTTGCAAAAAGAAGTGGTTTTGCGCTTATCTGCAAGTCCTGGCACCAAAGCTTATGGCCGTTTAACGGTGATGGCACAATATTATTGCCAAGTGGTACCCGTTTTAGAAGTGCCACCAACAAGCTTTACTCCTGCTCCGAAAGTCGATTCTGCAGTGATAAGATTATTGCCTTTTGAAGTCAAACCTTGGCCGTGTAAAAATGTCGATGTATTAAGACACTTAGTCACGACAGCATTTAATATGCGCCGTAAGACTTTGCGTAATAATTTAAAAACCTTAATCTCAGACGAAGATTTTGCAACACTGCAAATTGACGCAAGTCTGCGGCCAGAACAAATTAGTGTCCCACAATATGTGGCAATGGCTAATATGCTGTGTGATAAAAAAGATTAATTATAAGGGCATGCATATTGAGCATGCCCTTTTGCTTTAGGACATAACATGACCCAAGTTGAATCGCCTATTAAGATTAAAGTCGACACCCAATATTTAGAACAACAATCCGATGCTGCCGATAATAAATACCTTTTTAGCTATACCATTACCATCATCAACTTAGGTGATAATAAGGTGACTCTTAAAGACCGTCATTGGATCATCACCGATGCTGACGGCGAACAGAATGAAGTAAAAGGCCCTGGCGTTGTTGGTGAAACCCCCACTATTGCACCCAATACTGCTTACCAGTATACCAGTGGCACTGTGATGGAAACGCCGGTGGGCTTTATGCAAGGATCTTATGGTATGGAAAATCATAAAGGCGAGCGCTTTTTAGCGACCATTCCACCTTTTCGCCTTGCTGTTCCTGGGATATTTCAATAACCCATGGCACACTATTTTGTCGGCGATGTTCAGGGATGTAACTCCGAGTTACAACTATTGCTACAGAAGGTGGCCTTTAACCCATCCAAAGATCAACTTTGGGCGGTTGGCGATCTTGTGGCCAGAGGTACTGAATCGTTAGCAACACTTCGCTTCTTCCAATCATTACAAGATTCAGCAAAAGTGGTACTGGGCAATCACGACTTACATCTTTTGGCTCTGCACGGGAAGCTAAAACGAGCCAATCCACAAGATCATCTTGATGAATTACTCAACGCTCCTGATATTGATAATTTAGTCAATTGGCTCCGCCAACAGCCTTTAGTCAGAACCTTACCTGAACATAATATCATCATGACCCATGCGGGAGTGCCTCCACAGTGGGATATAGCAACCCTTGAACATGAAGCAGAGCAAGTCAGCTTTGCATTACAGCAAAATGATTATCTAAGTGCATTAATTGCCAAAATGTACACAGAAGATTCTGAGCACTGGTCTCCATCTTTGCACGGTATTGACAGACTACGTTATGATATCAATGCATTAACACGTATGCGTTTTTTACACCTTGATGGCCGTCTTGATTTTAAATGTAAATCACCACCCAGCGAACAGCATTCTGCCGAGTTACGTCCATGGTTTGAATTTGAATCAAAAACAGTACCGCAAAACACCATCATATTTGGGCACTGGGCGGCCTTAATGGGCCAAACAAGTAATCCGCACGTTCTCGCATTAGATACTGGCTGCTGCTGGGGAGAGCATTTAACACTATGGCATCTTGAAAAGAATGAAAAAATTACCCAAAAAAAGTTAATTTAACGTTAAACTAAAGTACCATTTAGCCGATAGCTAAATGTAGAATTTATTACGCTTGCCTGAGAAACAATCGCCCTTTAATAAATTCATATCGTGGTATGCGATAGCACATACAAGATAAAAATCAGGATCAAATAATAATAGCCGGAGTACTGTATGAAAATTAATGTAGCGACCAGGGTCATTGGCGGTTTTACCGTGGTGACACTGTTATTGATGGTCCTCGGTGGCGTGACCATGCTGAGCAACAACAGTATTAAAGACGGGACGACTATTCTTAAGACGATCAGCCTACCGGCACTTGAATCGACGAGTATTTTAAGTGAAAACTTAAGCACCCAGCAAATTGAAGCGTTACTCGCTTATTACAGTGCGCATTCATCAAAGATTCCAGCGATAGAAAAGAAGCTCACTGATTTAGATAACGCATTCGAAAAAGATCTTACACGCTTAAATAATTTAGTAAGCAAACAGAATCAGCTTACTGCGCCATTAGCTGCGTTAACGAAAAGCTACACTGTGTATGAAACGAGTGCAAAAAAAATGATCGTAGAGCGTGAGAGTGCTCTTAGCTTGCAAGAGAAGTTACTCAAAATGCGCAGTAACCTGGAAAATGCAGCAGATGACTCTTCATCTATTTTATTAGATATCATCGATCTAGAAACCAGCGAAGATGAAACTGAACGCAGTTTGGCTGCGTCAGCCAGCTTAGTTGATGGTACATTCATCAATATCATTACCACAATTTATGATTTGGTGGCCTCAACTGAACAAAGTAAATATGACCTTATCATCAAAGAACTCGATTACATGGTCAGCGAAGCTTCATCAAAATTAGATCATATTGGTCGTCAGGGCAGTGGTATTGTCAGCAGTTCAGTTTTAGAAGATTTAACCGCTGAAAGTGCAAAAGTATTTAAGTTGCTAAAAGGCAGCGGTTCAATTATCGAGCTAAAACAACAACAATTAAATCACGAGTTTGCGGCCGCTAAACAGTTAATCGATACACAAAGCGAAGCAAAAGACGTCAATAAGAAAATGACTGTTTTGGCAAAAGCCATCGACACTTTCGCGAGTGATATCAGCACCACAGCCTTAGAAATCATTGATTCAGCAGCCATTAAAACGTTACTTGTAGTATTAACTGCCATTATCGTTGCCATTATTGTCAGTATTGCTGTTGTTAAACCATTGACCCGCTCGTTAGAGAAAGTCAATAAAGCGTTAAATGTGCTAGCGTCAGGTGATTTAACCCATAAATTAGACGACACTGGCCATGATGAATTCGCAGAATTAGCCAAAAACTGCAACCGGTTAGTCGACAGCCTACGAAGTCTTATTATTGGAATAGTTGATCGCTCAAATCAGTTAGCTGCTGCAGCAGAAGAAACCTCTGCAATTACCTCGCAAACCACTATCGGTATTCAAGAGCAAAAGAGCCAAGTGGACCAAGTTGCTGCTGCAACCACGGAACTGAGCTCGAGTGCACAACAGGTATCAATGAGCGCAGATCAAGCACTGAATGAGATTAAACAAGCTGACCAAGAAACACAGCATATGCGTACGCTTGCAGAAGAAAGCAAAAATACCATTATTGCCCTTGCTGAAGAAGTCGCTAAAGCCGGTATTGTTATTAATAAAGTCCATTCCGATAGTGCGTCAATCGGCTCTATTTTAGATGTGATCCGTGGGATTGCAGATCAAACTAACTTACTTGCGCTAAACGCGGCTATTGAAGCTGCAAGAGCTGGAGAACAAGGACGAGGCTTTGCTGTTGTGGCTGATGAGGTGCGTAACTTAGCATCACGTACCCAACACTCAACCAGTGAAATTCAGCAAATGATTGAAGTATTGCAACTTGGTACGCAAGAAGCCGTTGCAGTGATGGAATTGGGTCGTACTCAAGCACAGAGCTGTGTTGAAAAGAATGAACAATCAAATCTTGCCTTAGAGACCATTAGTAAGTCAGTTCACAGAGCCTTTGATTCTGGTAACCATATTGCCCAAGCAGCCCAAGAGCAAAATATCGTTAGCCAACAAGTTTCAGAAAAGCTCGAACATATTGCCTCTATTTCAGAAGAAACCTCAATAGGTGCGGATCAAACGGCACAATCAAGTCAGCAAGTTGCGATGCTTGCTGAAGAACTACAAGCGTCGGTACGCGAGTTCAAGGTTTAATCTATACAATATAAGTTAACCTGAGATCGGTTTAAGCCATAACAACAATAGCGCCAAACTCAGCATTCGTAATATTGAGTTGTGGCTTAG
>NZ_JBEOPN010000035.1:0-49711 GCF_040310085.1 Shewanella sp. S1-58-MNA-CIBAN-0166
GGTCGCTTAGCTCAGCTGGGAGAGCACCTCCCTTACAAGGAGGGGGTCACTGGTTCGAGCCCAGTAGCGACCACCATATCAATTTGTTCTATATTTTTGCGTTTTATCCCAGGTCGCTTAGCTCAGCTGGGAGAGCACCTCCCTTACAAGGAGGGGGTCACTGGTTCGAGCCCAGTAGCGACCACCATCTTGTATTTCTGTATTATTTCTCTAAAAACCTTCAACGTTTTACCAAACAATCCAAACAATCCAAACAATCCAAACAATCCAAACAATCCAAACAATCCAAACAATCCAAACAATCCAAACAATTAATATTTTACTTACATTTTTTGTGTCTATTTTTATTCCTGTTCATAAAAATGTATGGTCCGTAAGCGTCCAGGCAAGTACATCTTCAGCAGCTCTTATTCATCCTCTTTATTAACGACTGATCATTACATCAGGAGTTAAAATAGTTAGACGTTCACATGAAGATTGGGTTGCCTTGATACAACAGTAATCCGCTGGTGGCTTGACTATTACCGCTTTTTGTCGTCTGCATAAGTTCAGTATCAGCTGATTTCTCGCCCGCAAAGCAGACATTGCTAAAATGATCACTCCAAAGAGCGCACCATTTGTTAAGGCTATTCTGACCTCGACGACGGCGATAATAAGCTTTGCAAGCGTCTTCATGACCAACCTTGGGAGACAGGGCGTTGGCTGAAACGAGTAATACAGGGTCACATTAATTATTATGGTGTGCCTTTTTAAATGCTCATTCCTACCGCGACCGATCACTGGTTTAATCCCATTTGATCGCATCTGTGCTACCTTGATAAACGGAGCAAACCAGAACCTGATATCGATAGCTTGTTACGATGGAATGTTAACCAATCGGCGGGGTTCGCTAGACGCTTATGAAACAAAACGTAAACGCAATTTAACAAATGACACCCAAATTAATAACAAAGCGTTTGGGCGAACCCTTAATCTCGGTTATATTACGGGTAAAACAGGGAGTCATAAATCGTATTCGGACGACGTCAAGGAAGAGACATGAGTGATCAGCCAATAGGCCGACATCTTATTCTTTTCGTATTCCACGAAGGTTTGGCCACTCTGTATTTAATCGGTGTTATTCCTATTTTTATAAACTTAACATGAACTTTTTGATGGGGCTTTCCCTTTCACTGTTCAGCTCGATCATATTAAGGAAGAGATATGAGAACGACAAAATGGATGTTAACCTCGTCATTCACCTCAATACTATTATTAGGATGTGGTGGAGGCAGCGGCGATGATGCAGGAACCGCTAACTCGGGTGATCCATCAAACAATCCAATCAATACACAACTCACGCTCAATACCGTTGTGACGAATAAATGTAATGTTCAATCGCCCAAGGCGGGTGTAGAAGTTCTTTTTCATAATGCACAAGGCGACGTTATTGCAGAGCATGTGACTGACTCAAATGGTCTGTTAACCACTGAATGGCCGAGTGATGCTAAACATATCACTACGGTAGCGCTGAATTATTTTACCCGCAATTATGGTTTTAGAACGTTGAGTATTGATACCATTATGGATACGAAAGGGGGAGATTTAGGTGTCATTCATTTCACAAATTTGAGCTATGCACCTGATTGTGATTGCAAAGATGTCACATTTTTTGTTCAAAATTTGATTGAGTCCTCCCCTGATAGCAAACTTAATATCGGCGGTGGACAGGGATATCTAACACCATATACGGCAGATTACTCTCTTGAATGGTGTGATGTGCAAGGACCCATTGATATTCAGTTAACGGCGGCTGATAATCAATCGAGTCAAGCTGGACAAATTGACTTAACCAATCTGGATGAATATACCTTAAATCTCGATGATTTTAATCATGTAGGGGTCATGGTTAACGATCCGGTAAATAACAGTGACGATGATATACATGCTTATTCTTCAGGTAGCTGGGATAGCTATAACTACGCCAATGAGCCTATCTTTATTTATCCGACTATTGCAGAGCATTATTACGTGTCATCTAATATTACTAAACAAATTAAAGTTTACGACACAGTGGGTTATTCTGCCAATTCGGCCATTCGTAAGCTGGATCAACAAGGTAATGCTTCAAGTGAAATCGTATTGGATGTTAATAACGCGTTTTCTAAAGAGGCGTATTCATTATATGAAACAATACGTAGCCAACAAGCCCCTTATCAATATGATTTTTCTAATGCCAGTGATGACATTGCCTTTAGTGAAATACTCCTAGGTGGGAGAAACGGTGATGGTGGTGTAGTGTGGAGGTTGCATGGTGGGATCAGGGGAACCATACCTAACTTCAGTTTCACCCCCTCGCTGGAAGCGAGTATTAACGTATTAGGTGATCGGTATATCCGATTTTTGGCGACAAGTTATGGTGATAAAAAAACGTTGGATGAATGGAGAAGGTTAGAGGTTGAACAAAGTCGAATGGCCGATCCTGATCTCAGTCCGTTATCAAAAGGAAGTGATGTAATGAATTTAGGCTTCTATAACGTTGAATATACTTATTAACGTCAATGTGCCTAAGCATTAAACCATTTATTGGGTGTGGGCATTATCATTGAGCGCTATGCGAGGGGATTGATGTCACAGTGAGTAATGTGTCTCACTCCGTCCAACTGGGTTTTGATATCCACTCAGCCTGACGATCAGTCGTAGCAAAAGGGCTATTGCTGTGACTGATCGCTAGCATTTTTCTACGAAGCCAAATGGCTTTTCTGTCATCGAGAATGGGATTGTTCAGAGTATAAAACTGAGCCGATCTGACTCATTATGAGGCCTTCAACATGACATGTCTCATCCTACAACCTCAGATAATTGTGTCTCAATGGCTGACTTTTTGGCCATTTTTAGTCTCAAGGGGAATAGGATGAAATGAGAAATTCATTTTAAATCAGTAAAGTAGACTAGAACCATTGCGGCCAATACTACTGAAAACGTCTCCTCACTTGACCGGTCGTGGTAGTAATGCTCATTCCTACCGCGACCATAACGAGGTTGGTTTGCGCCAATGTATTCGGAATCTTCATTAGGTGCTTTACCACCTACGCCACGATGAGTTCCGCGCTAGATTGTCCTCAAAAAGACCAAAGTATACTTTCGGTGCTGTTTTTTATGTCAAGTCTTCAATCTAGTGGTCTGACGATTCTGTCATCTTCTCTATCATCTGCAAACTCGGGTTAAACTCTTATTTCAAATGCTTGCTTGGTCGCTATTATCGACCACGCTATTCGTACCGACTTATTCGCTAATGCAACGACGGCTACATTAAATGGCTTCTTTGCTCTGAGCTCAAGTATCCATTCTCCAAATACGGCCACCGCTTTTTCTGGCCTTAATAACATCGCTCGAGCAACATGAATAAACAACGTTCTTAAAGCCTTATTTCCACGCTTACTTATCCCAAGCAAGGTTGACTTCCCTCCCGTTGAATATTGACCATTACACTAGAACATCTTGCTCGACAAGCTGTTTAAGTTTTTATCTTGCCCTGCTATACGCTCAATAAGCAGTAAATAATACTCATGATGTTCAATCAATTCTTGCATCAACATGGCTGGAAGCTGTTCGCCGTTATCGGCAAGCCATTGGAATAACACTTTCATTTTGGAATGCCCTCTAGGAAAGCTCATGCCAAACTCGAGTAAAGTTGCACCAATGCGTGACATACACGCTGTCCGCTCTTTAGTATAACTGGACCTAACGCTGATGACTTTTGAGGTCTCTGTTTTGACACCAACAAAACGCATCGACGGTCTTGTTCATGCTTCTGCTATTGCATCGGCATCAATATAATCATTTTTATTCGTTTTAACGTAAGGTTTAACATATTGGGGAGGAATAAGCTTAACCTCATGACCTAGTGCTTGGCATTTTCTTGCCAACCAGTGGGAATCACCACATGATTCTATTGCAATCATTGTTTTAGGTGTTTGTGACAGAAATTGAATGAGCTTTGAACAAGTTAAATGTTTACGAAATTGTTCACGACCAGTGTGATCATGCCCAACAAGATGAAAAGAAGATTTGCCTAAATCGATCCCAACTACTTTAATAATAGACATGATGGTTCGCCTCTTTGATTAGCCTACCCTAAGTATAGTTTAGGGGTGAGGCGGACCATCTAATTAAGCCACTCAAATTTGAGTGGCTAATGCTCATTACTCAACTTTCGATTAATCTAACCCTAAAAATCCGCCAGTTTGATGGGCCCACAGTTGTGCGTATATCCCTTTGGCATTAATCAGTTCTTGATGAGTACCTTGTTCAACAACACAGCCTTTATCTAATACAATGAGTCTATCCATCGCTGCAATCGTTGAAAGTCGATGTGCTATCGCAATCACTGTTTTACCTTCCATCAATTCATACAACGACTCTTGAATCGCTGCTTCGACTTCAGAATCTAATGCTGAAGTGGCTTCATCAAGCAATAGAATTGGCGCATTCTTAAGTAATACTCTTGCAATGGCGATCCGTTGACGTTGTCCACCAGACAGCTTAACGCCGCGCTCACCCACTTGGGCATCAAGCCCTTTGTTACCAAAGGGATCCGTTAAATTGTCAATAAACTCTGCAGCTTGTGCTTGAGTTATCGCCGCTATTAATTTTTCATCACTGGCATGTGGATCACCGTACAGAATGTTTTCACGGATCGAACGATGTAATAACGACGTATCCTGAGTCACCATACCAATATTTGCCCGTAATGAGTCTTGGGTTATATCCGTTATAGGTTGATCATCAATCAATATTTGGCCTTTTTCAACATCATGAAAACGCATCAATAAGTTGACTAAGGTCGATTTTCCTGCACCAGAACGTCCTACAAGACCGACTTTCTCGCCCGCTTTAATATTCAGATTTAGTTGCTCAATGACGCCGGTTTTTTCACCATAATGAAAGCAAACCTGATTGAAGTCGATTTTACCGTGGTCAACAACAATGTCTTTTGCATCGATTTTATCTTGGATAGCAATGGGTTTTGATAAGGTATTCATACCATCGGTGACGGTACCAATATTTTCAAATAGCGAACTGATTTCCCACATAATCCATTGTGACATTCCATTCAAGCGTAACGCTAAACTCACCGCAATCGCAATGGCACCAACCGTAATCGCATTGTCTGCCCATAACCAAATAGATACAGCCGCAATGGTGAACGCTAATATGTAATTAATGATTTGTACTAAAACATTAATGATCGTTACGAGACGCATTTGGCCATAAACGGTTTTTAAGAAACGCGTCATACTATCTTGGGCGTAGTCAGCTTCTTGAGTCGTATGCGAGAACAGCTTTACGGTTGATATGTTGGTATAACTATCGACAATACGGCCGGTCATTGTTGAACGAGCATCGGCTTGTTCTGTCGATATTGCTTTCAGCTTTGGAACGAGTTTCCATTGAATCAACACATAAGCCGCTAACCAAACGAGCATGGGTAACATTAAACGAACGTCAGCAGTGGCAATCATGACCAACATCGAGGTGAAATACACCAAAATGTACATCAGTACATCCAGTAGTTTCATGACAGTTTCACGTACAGCAAGCGAAGTTTGCATTACCTTTGTGGCGATTCGTCCTGCAAAATCATCTTGATAAAATGAAATACTCTGTTTGAGTAAATAGCGATGTGCTTGCCAACGAATAGCCATGGGGTAGTTACCTAAAAGCGTTTGGTGCACGATAGAAGCATGCAACCAGACAACCAGCGGGATAACGACTAAGACAATTACTGACATGGTAATTAACGTTGTGCTTTCATCTTGCCACAATGTTTGCGGATTTTTGGTGACCAACCAATCTACCAGTTGCCCCATAAAACCAAACAATGACACTTCCAACATTGCCATTATGGCTGTCAGTACTGACATGATAATTAATGGTAAACCAAACCCGCGGGTATAATGACGACAAAATGCGTACAAAGTATTGGGTGGCTGAGTCGGTTCTTCTTGTGGTAAAGCTTGGGTCAATGATTCAAAAAATTTAAACATCTAATGCTCTAACTTAATGGTGAAAATTCTGCTGACTAGGATAACGCAAAAAGGCCAAATGTAATGGGTTAAATTGTTACCATATACGAAACGATTGGGTTCCGTTTTCCGCTAGTCGTGGTTGTTGTATTTCGGTAAAGTAATCTCTTGAATACGCTATAAGCAGAAAATAGTTCAGTTTTTCAGTGAGTGATATAAGGCTAAATAAACGAATGGTCCAGATTAACAGTGATTGTTATATTGCAGCACAGATCTGCCAGCAAGCAAGGCTTAGTCGTGATGCTCGCTTTGATGGTCAATTTTTTACCGGAGTTATCACTACTGGTATTTATTGCCGATCAATTTGTCCCGCTCCTGCGCCCTATGAAAAAAATGTCCGTTATTTTGATTCTGCGATAAAAGCGGCTAATGCTGGACTTAGGCCTTGTCTTCGGTGTCGCCCTGATAGTGCACCGAGTTCATTTGCGTGGTTAGGTACTCAAACAACGTTAATGCGTGCTATCACGTTAATCGAACAAGGCTTTTTAAATGGTGAAGATGCAGGAACGATCGTCAAGTTGGCTAATAAATTAGGTATTACCAGTCGGTATTTAAATAAACTCTTTAACCAAGCTTTGGGGACTTCACCTAAACGTTTTGCGTTGTATCAGCAGTTGATGTTTGCTAAGCAGCTATTACACCAAACTCAATTATCAATGACAGACATCGCCATGGCCGCTGGTTTTAATAGCATCAGGCGCTTTAATGAAATTTTTAAACAAGAACTACTATTAACACCGAGTGATTTACGCCGAAAGAGCCGACGTTCAACTGATGAAACTCATCCTTATAAAAAAAACCAAGTGAGTATTAACATTAAACCAATAACATTAGCACTATCTTATCGGCCACCCCTAAATTGGGCGAAGATGTTGGCTTTTTATGCCTTTCGTCAAGTTGATAATATGGAGGTCATTGATGATATTTCGGGACGTTATGGCCGAACCTTCTCATTTAATGGTGTAGAAGGCTTTTTTTACATTTCACTGAATGCCGATAAACCTCAACTTGATGTGAGTATTTACTTAGCCGATGCCAATGATATTAAATCCTTGCATTATATTACTCTGCAATTACGGCGTATGTTTGATTTAGATGCTGACATGGCGATAATCCAGCAGGCATTATCTCCTATCATAGAATTAGGCGCCAAAATTGATAGTGGTTTGCGTATTCCCGCGGCAGGTAGTGTATTTGAGGCCGCTTGCCGTGCCGTATTAGGGCAACAAGTGAGTGTGGTGCAAGCCACTAAACTATTAAATTTATTGGTTGAATCTTATGGTGAAACGCTGTTCATCGATGGTAAGACTTGGCTGTTATTTCCGACGGCACAAGCTATTGCTAGCGCTTCATTAGATGAACTTAACATGCCAGGTGCTCGAAAATTAGCATTAAATGCCTTGGGGCAATTTGTACATCAGCATGCTGACTCAACACCTGACGATTGGTTGTCCGTAAAAGGTATCGGCCCATGGACTGTTGCTTATGCAAATATGCGAGGTTTGAGTGATCCTGATGTGTTTTTGAGTTCTGATTTAGTCATCAAAAATCGTCTTCATGCGTTATATGAGCAATCGGGTAAGCCCATTGAAAACCCTAAATCGTACTTAAGCATTGCTGCCGACATTGCAAAACAAGCATCACCTTGGGGCAGTTACTTAACCTTCCAGCTTTGGGGTAATGATCCTGTCGCTGCAAAAAACGGATAATATTATGACCCATTTTACTTCGCCCAAGTGTCATGCTTTAATCACAAGTCCAGTTGGTTTACTTTCGCTTAAAGCATCTGAGCATGGATTAACCCATCTACAGGTTGAAGATCTTGCCCAAACGAGCTTGCTCGTAGAGATTCAAACTCAGTTTATACTCCAACAAAGCAATACTGAGACTACTCAAGATTTATTGATACAAGCCCAACAACACATTGATACAACAGTCATTCAATTAACAGAGTACTTCGCTAATCAAAGGCAGCATTTCAGTGTTCCACTAGCGCCTAAAGGTACCGTGTTTCAACATGAGGTTTGGCATGCTCTGAGTCAATTAACATTCGGCCATCGCTGCAGTTACAGTGATATCGCTAATACTATTGGGAGACCTAAATCTGTCAGAGCGGTCGGGGCTGCAAATGGTGCAAACCCAATAGCCATTATCGTTCCTTGTCATCGGGTGATAGGCAAAGGCGGTAAGTTAACTGGTTATGCTTATGGGCTCGATATGAAGCAGTGGCTACTAGACTTAGAAGGGATTGAAGAAATTAACTAATTTATCTGACTGCTGTGCCAAAGTACGTTAAAATGTGCGATTGATATCCATTATTTTGAGCGCATTTGATACATGACCCAAGCTTCTTTAGCTACGACTTTCGCTGAATTTGGCCTGCATACTCCATTGTTGGCCAGATTAGCTGAGCTTAAATACCTGCAGCCTACACCAATCCAAGCAGAAACCATTCCTAGCACACTAACCGGTAAAGACTTACTGGCAGGTGCCAATACCGGCTCAGGTAAAACAGCGGCTTTTGCATTGCCGATTTTACATCAATTGGTGAGTCGTCGGGCAACAACATCTGCCAAAGGTAATTTTGTCAGTGCGTTAGTCTTGGTTCCAACGCGAGAACTCGCTAAGCAAGTTGCCGACAGCTTTAAATCCTATGCGGTTCATTTAAATGGCGACATTAAAGTGGTTGCTGCATTTGGCGGTGTATCTGTTAATACTCAGATGTTAGCATTGCGTGGTGGTGCCGATGTGGTGGTCGCGACGCCAGGTCGTTTACTCGATTTAGTATCGTCAAATGCACTAAAGTTGTCCCAAGTGACAACGTTAGTACTTGATGAAGCTGACCGAATGTTAAGCCTTGGTTTTACTGAAGAATTGACTCAAGTACTCAATTTACTTCCTAAGCAAAAACAAACGTTATTGTTTTCAGCTACTTTTCCAGATGAAGTACGCCAACTAACGCAAGCGCTGCTCGTTAATCCGCTTGAGATACAATTACAAAGCGCTGAAGCGAGTACATTAGTACAACGGGTAATGACGGTTAATCGTGAAAAAAAGACCGCATTACTTGCGCACTTGCTACAACAACATCAATGGCGCCAAGTATTGATTTTTGTTAATGCCAAAAATAGTTGCAATCATTTAGCTCAAAAACTGGCTAAACGTGGTATCACTGCAGAGGTGTTTCACGGTGATAAAGCCCAAGGCGCGAGAAGTCGTGTATTGGAAGGTTTTAAGGCAGGAGATATTCAAGTGCTCATAGCGACTGACATTGCTGCTCGTGGCCTTGATATTGAAAAATTACCAGTGGTAATAAATTTTGACTTACCGCGCAGTCCAGCAGATTATATGCATCGAATTGGTCGCAGCGGACGTGCGGGAGAGGTCGGTTTAGCGTTGACCTTGTTGTCGCATGATGAGTATCATCACTTCTCTGTTATCGAGAAAAAGAATCAAATTCGCCTTGAACGTGAACAAGTTAACGGATTTGAGGCTGATGATGTAGTGCCTGAAAGCGTACTGGAACAACCTAAGCCAATGGCGAAGCCAGAAGGTAGCGGTAAGAAAAAACGTAAAAAGTTGTCCTCAGTTAATGTTGATATTTGGGCTAAAAAACCAGATTAGTAGTAGGTAATATGAAACATATTTTTTGGTTAGTTGATGGACAAGTTGCAGGCCGTAGCGGTCCAAACAAGGATGCGTGGGACTTAGCTGAGTTAAAGCAAGCCGGTTTCGGTGCAATTGCATCCTTAAATAATGGTGAAGGTTGCGATATCGACGCTATGGCTGAATTAGGTCTTCGTCATAAAGTATTTAATTTACCTGATAATATTCCACCTAAGCCGCATGACTTAGCTATTTGTGCTGAAATACTCCCCCAGGTATTAACATTTATTCGTGAATGTGAAACTGATCAGTTACCAGTGTTACTCCATTGTCGCTCTGGGATCAATCGTACAGAAATGGTGATGGCTTATTATATGATGGAGAACGGTGCAGCGCCTTTGCATGCGGTTAGTCAAGTTCGTAATGCCAGTGGCTTAGCGTTCGATGCTGAGGGGTGGGATCAATTTGTTTATGATGTGCTTTACGAGCTGCAATCTGCTTCGAACTGATTAATGTCAATTTAAAGCATCATAATAATGAGGGAAACAACGATAATTAAATCAGTGGCTGATTTAATTATCGTTGTTTCCCTTTGTTGTTTTTATTAGGCTATATTCGGTGCTAACTTGCACTCTGTTCTAGCTTATATGTGTATATTGCCGATTAAGTTTTTCCCGGCTTTGATAAATTACATAAGAAGGTTCACAACAATTCAATCGTTGATCTTTTTTGCACGACATATCGACAACTTGTTGCGGAAATAGTACTAATGTAGTTTGCTATTTCTGGTTATCAACCAAAGTCTCCGCCTCAAATACTCATTATTTATAGAACCGTAATTGTATCGTAATGATTTATCGAGTTGGCTATTATCGGATGAATAGCTAATTTTGTGATTTGTAATGATCTTTGCAGATAAAATAGGCCACTTAAGCTAGTCTAAAGACTGACGATAAATGCTATAGTGAAGTAGATTTCAGTCTTCAGATGAAGGGGTAATGATGAGTCCGAAAATGAGCAAAGCGAATCAATCGCAGGGTTTATTGCTTTTTAAATTAAATCAAACACAAGTGTTTGCTTTAGGTACTTTAAAAATTCGTGAACTCGTGCCGTTTACTCCTTTAACTAAAATCCCACACTCTCACTCGGCTATTCTTGGTGCAGCAACCATTCGGGGTATGACTATTCCGATTATCGATATGGCTGCAGGTATTGGCTATAGACCCGTTACCGAAGCAGAGCTTAAAGATAGCTATATCATCATTACTGATTGTCAGAGAATGGTGATAGGTTTTCTTGTGCGCTCAATCGATAAAATCATTGAATGTAATTGGCGTAATATCGAAGCACCTTCAGGTAACTTAGGCAAAAATGCCTTTTTAACAGGTGTAACCCGTTTTAATGATCAGCTGGTTCAGTTATTAGATGTCGAGTTATTACTGTCGAAAATATTTCCGGATGATCCGATTAATAATCGAGCGATATTAACCGATGTACAACGTGAGAAATTAACACCGTTACGTATTTTACTGGTAGATGACTCAAAAGTTGCCCGTAAACAATTATCTGATGCATTAGACTCTATTAACATTGCTTATCAGGTGACGGCAGATGGTCGCGACGCTCTGCAGATGATGCAACAAGCCGCGGAAGAACGAAAGCCTATTGATTTACTGGTGAGTGATATTGAAATGCCAGGACTTGATGGATACGAATTAGCCTTTGAGGTTAAAAATAATCCAGCAATTGAACATGCGTACATTATTTTACATACGTCATTATCCAGCGAAATCAGTGTCAGCCAAGCCAAACAAGTCGGAGCCAATGAGGCGTTAACTAAGTTTGATGCTAAAGAGTTGATTGAAGCGATGCTTAGAGGTGCTCAAGCATTGCAGCCTGCTGGATGATTGTCATTGTTTTATTTTTGGTATTTTCAGCCTGTAACATGGTTAACAATTTAACAGCAAGTAACCTGTAACCGTCAAATTAGTGCTTTCTTTATGACCGATGATTGAATTTTTTTACTCATTTGGTATCAACACTAGACTTATTGCATGGCATCCTGATATATAGCTACAAGGCTTTTATAGTGTTCAGTATATTCGCTGGGCACAAGGTAATGCTTAACTTTAATGAGGGAGTGCTATCCCTGAAAACGGATTGATTGAAGTGTGCTAATTGAGTGTGGTGAGTTAATCTCCCTCAATGAGTAAGAAAGTAGGGTGTTTTCAGTAATAGCATTGATATTATCGAGATGTCATGAGTATCGTAACCTAAGTATTATATCGCTGTAAGTTACAAGGTGATAAATACGTGGATACGACGAGTATTATGATGTTTCCTTTTCTAAAGATAAGCAAAACCTTGATCATAAAAAGTCATAAATATAATAATCATAGGTTAAGCAATGAATCAAAAAACATCACTGTTAGCTCGTATCGCTAACGGTAGCCTCGTGCTACAAATCATCAGCGGAATCATTTTGGGCGTGATTCTGGCAAGTATTTCAACCACAGGTGCCAATAATGTGGCTTTTTTGGGCTCACTTTTTGTGGGTGCTTTAAAAGCCATTGCGCCAATACTGGTTTTTGTTTTGGTTGCATCATCGATTGCCAATCAAAAGAAAAATAGTCAAACCAATATGCGTCCTATCATTGGGCTATATCTTTTCGGAACGTTTGCAGCGGCATTAACAGCAGTATTATTCAGTTTTGCTTTTCCAACGACTTTACTACTAACAGCCGGGATAGAGGGCTCAAATCCTCCTCAGGGGATTAGCGAAGTAATCAATACCTTATTGTTCAAAGTTGTTGATAATCCGGTGAACGCATTATTAACGGGCAATTACATCGGTATTTTGGTGTGGGGGGCAGGCCTTGGGATAACCATGCATCATGCCAGCGACAGTACTAAGCAAATGCTCTCTGATGTCAGTGATGCGGTGTCAAATATAGTCCGCTTTGTCATTCGTTTAGCACCAATTGGTATTTTTGGTTTAGTTGCGGCTACATTTGCTGAAACAGGTTTCGACGCTCTTGCGGGTTACGGCCAATTATTGATGGTACTTGTGGGATCCATGTTATTCATTGCTTTGGTGATTAACCCTATTATCGTTTATGTCAAAATTAAACGTAACCCATATCCATTAGTATTTAAATGTTTACGTGAAAGTGGTGTAACAGCCTTTTTCACCCGTTCAAGTGCGGCCAATATTCCGGTCAACATGGCATTGTGTGAAGAGCTAAAATTGCATAAAGACACCTATTCTGTGTCTATTCCATTAGGTGCCACCATTAATATGGGCGGTGCTGCGATTACCATTACGGTATTAACATTAGCAGCAGCTCATACTTTGGGTATTCAAGTGGACTTTATGACAGCTCTGTTATTGAGCGTGATAGCGTCCGTTTCTGCTTGTGGTGCTTCAGGTGTTGCCGGTGGTTCACTATTATTAATCCCATTAGCGTGTAGTTTGTTTGGCATTTCTAATGATGTTGCTATGCAAGTTGTGGCAGTTGGTTTTATTATTGGTGTGATTCAAGACTCAGCTGAAACTGCATTAAATAGCTCTACAGATGTGATCTTTACTGCTGCAGCATGTGAAGCTGCTGAAGCGAAAGAGACAGCTCAAGCGCGTTAATATCGTGAAAAAGTCCTTATTGATAAATGCCGACGCGATAGCGTCGGCATTTTTTTGTTTGAATTGCCAAGGTAACCTGATGTGAAGATAACAAACGCCTCTCAAACAGTTCCTTGTCTTGATACCTGCGTTATTCTTTACACAAGAAGACTTGCAATAGGCTAGATATTGACGCGTCGATTCGTCTTGTTACTAAGACAAATAATAATATTGATAGTGATTAATCGCTAAGCTTTTAATCCTTCTCACTACATTCTCATCTCTTATCCCAAGCTCTGATTAAGATATTAAAATGGATGCTGACTAAAAAACGTCATCTCGATTTGGCTATAAGGATGGGTAATTGCGAGCGATTGCGCATGCAGGTTTAACCGTTTACTGGCACTAATTGTTTCGGTATCGCCATAAAACTCATCGCCTAAAATGGCATGGCCAAGCGCCAACATATGAACCCTAAGCTGATGAGTGCGACCCGTGTGGGGTTTAAGTTCCATCAGGGTTGACTGCGTCCTATGTTCAAGTACCTGGAAGTAGGTTAACGCAGCTTTGCCTGAATCTGTAAGCATTTGGAATGGTGGTGAATCAGGATTAGGTCCTAGGGCAAAGTTCACTTTACCTTGTTGTTCACCCACGTGGCCAATCACTTCAGCAATGTACACTTTTTTGGCCTGGCGATTTTGAAACTGAATTTTTAAATGTGATTCCGCTTTTTTAGTACGAGCAAAAATCATGATCCCAGAAGTATCACAATCTAAACGATGGATCAAAATCGCTTCAGGATAGCATCGTTGTAAACGGGTTATGGCCGTATCGTGTGTGTCAGGTGAACGCCCTGGATTTGATAATAGGCCTGAAGGCTTATTGATGACGATAATGTCACGGTCTTTATAGCGTATGTCCAACCACGGAATTGAGGGTGGTTGATAAGTAAAGATGTGCATTATAAGGTGTCTCTCTAATTGTGTCTGATTCAGGTATTGATGTGGCGAAACGTTAATCTCGCGAGTACTCATGTTGCGGATACTAACAAAGTTTTACTGATAACCAAAAACCAATTATTCGACTGAATAATGCTGTTTGGTTATGGCTGCTTTACCAGGTCGCTAACCATAACCGTAATGACATTCCCCAACTGCTTGTTACGCCAGAGGTAACAAAGCGAATATTGTTTTCAGTATCAACGATATAAATAGCAGGCAATGCCATGGCGCCCCATTGTTGGCTTAATAACATTGTTTGATGCTGATTGATGACATCAAAATGATAATGATGATGTTGCATAAAGGTGCTGATGTCGTCGTCAGAACCTGAAGCTACTGCAATGGAAACAACCTGATAATCTGGATTAAGATTAACCGAGTTCACCATAGGAGAGGTCACCTTACACACCGGACACCAAGTGCCCCAAAAATAGACCAAGGTGGGTTTATTTTGGGTACTGTTCTCTCTGATATGCTGCTGGGCGTCAATTGATGCTGAAGTAAATAATGATATTGGTTTATTGGCGATAGTATATGCGTTAATTGGCATCGCTATGCCTGTTCGCATATCTCGCTGTAGATAACTCGCGATAGCGAACAACACCACCGCAATAACGATTATATCGCGTAGACTCGTTAGCCAAAACCGTTTGGTTTTGAGTGTGTATTTTAGATTAAGTAACCATGACGGCATACGACATTAATTCCTATAAATACCCTGTATTAAGGTAAATATGCTGCCGGAGTCTTACGACTATAAAGCCTGCTATAGGCCATTAACTGTGGATAAAAGGTTCTAAATGCAATCTCGATATCAATATAAATCTTATCGATATCTTTAATGGCATGGTCAAAAAGTTCTGGTTTTGATAAACGACGACTGACGCCTTTAATCGCTTGATCTAATCCTTGCCTTGTTTGGTAACTACTAAGCCAATCTTGCTGGATAATTTGTGGCGCAATGGCCTGTAACGTCGGAGGTAGTTCAAGTGTAGTACTAAGCTGGTGGTATGCTTTTTGGCAAAATTCATCTAATGGCTGATGATGATACTCTTCCCAATAAAATGCTAAGTAATGATCAAATACTAAGTCTACTAATATCGGTGCAACACGACGTGAGGTTTTAGGAAACAGCTTGAGCAGGTCGATAATAATTTCATGACTATCAGTAATTTGGTCTATTTGTCGATGAAGCCATATCCCTTGTTGCAGATGTTTTGGATGTTGCTCTATGTTACCTTTCGCGAAATCACCCGACAAATTAGCTACTAGGTGAGTATCGCTGATGTCGGCTAAATGTAAGTGAGCTAAAAAGTTCATAAATTGTACTTCTAATTTTATTATTTTACAGTATGATACTAGCCGTTTGTAACAAAGCGTTACAAAGTGGCAAGTGAGTGGTGTTAATCATAACGTTTTATAGATAAATGTCATGGAGTATTGAGCTTCGTATCATTGTGATGCGTATATGTAACTGCTTTTTAAAGGTTATAGGATTAATTTAGGGATCAAGGATGATGAAAGACTGGATTAAAAAGTTATTGGGTAAGCCAGCTGCACCAAAAAGAAATAAAGTACACATCGACATGCGTTATGAAGAACATTCATATAAATCGGCCCAAACCTTTGACTCTGCCAAGTCAGATACTATTGAACTGGACGATATCGACACCGAGTCGATAGAACAAAAGCCGACAAAATAATCACCAAACTTGATCTTAACCCGCAGTCGCCATAGACTAGCGGCCGTTTTTACTGTTGAGATCATACTATGCGTGTTGCAGATTTTTCATTCGACCTACCTGATGAGCTGATTGCTCGCTATCCGACAGCACAACGCAATGCTTCGCGTTTACTCACATTAAGTGGCGAAAACGGTGAGCTTGCCGACAAAAAGTTTACTGATTTATTCAATCTGATCAATCCTGGAGACTTGATGGTGTTTAATAACACCCGAGTCATACCTGCGCGTTTATTTGGTCAAAAGTCGACTGGCGGTAAGCTTGAGATTCTCGTTGAACGTATGCTCGACGATAAACGTATTCTAGCCCATGTTCGCAGTTCAAAATCGCCTAAAGTGGATACGATTATCGACTTAGACGGCGGCTACCAAATGAAAATGTTGGTTCGTCACGATGCTTTGTTTGAGCTTGAGTTACTGTCTGATAAAACCATATTAGAAGTCCTTGAAGACGTTGGCCATATGCCACTGCCTCCTTACATTGATCGTCCAGATGAAGATGCTGATAAAGAACGTTATCAAACAGTGTATAACCAAACGCCAGGTGCTGTAGCTGCACCTACAGCAGGCTTACACTTTGATGATGCCATGCTAGCCGATTTAAAAGCCAAAGGGGTTAATATTGCCTTTGTGACTTTGCATGTCGGTGCCGGTACATTCCAGCCAGTACGAGTCGATAATGTGCTTGAGCACAAGATGCATTCAGAATGGGCTAATGTTCCACAAGAGGTTGTTGACCTAATTGCGCTTACTAAAGCGGCTGGAAATCGTGTTGTTGCCGTCGGCACAACCTCAGTGCGTTCATTAGAAAGCGCAGCACGCGCGAGTGGAGAAGGTCCGCTTGAAGCCTTTAGTGGTGATACCGATATCTTTATTTACCCAGGTTTTCAATTTAAAGTTGTTGATGCCATGGTCACTAATTTTCATTTACCAGAATCAACATTAATCATGCTGTTGAGTGCTTTTGCAGGTTATGAAGCGGTCATGAATGCTTATCAACATGCGATTACGCAAAAATATCGCTTTTTTAGCTATGGCGATGCGATGTTTGTGACGAAAAAAGCCCCGTAGGCAATGAATTTGATTTAAAATACTCGCCCACAATAGTGGGCGTTTTTTTGATTTAATGTGTCAGTAACCTTGAAGCATTAAAATTTGCCCTCATTACTATAGAAACTAAACGAGTCAGACTGTTTATCTGGCAAGGTGATTTATGAAATTTGAATTAGATACAACTGATGGTCGTGCACGTCGCGGACGTCTTATTTTTGATCGTGGCACTGTAGAAACACCAGCATTTATGCCTGTTGGAACTTACGGTACGGTAAAAGGTATGACGCCTGAAGAAGTGCGCGCTACTGGAGCCGACATTTTATTGGGCAACACCTTCCATTTATGGTTACGTCCTGGCGAAGAGATCATGCGTAAACACGGTGATTTGCACGATTTTATGAATTGGCAACGCCCTATTCTAACGGACTCGGGTGGATTCCAAGTGTTTAGTTTAGGTGACATTCGTAAAATTACTGAAGAGGGTGTGCATTTCCGTTCACCGATCAATGGTGAAAAGATTTTCTTAGACCCAGAAAAATCAATGCAAATTCAGGATTCTTTAGGATCTGACGTGGTGATGATTTTTGATGAATGTACACCGTATCCAGCGACACATGACGAAGCACGTAAGTCGATGCAAATGTCACTGCGTTGGGCTAAGCGCTCACGTGATGAGTTTGACCGTTTAGAAAACCCCAACTCTTTGTTTGGCATTATTCAAGGTGGCGTATTTGAAGATTTACGTGACGAGAGCGTAAAGGGTCTTTTAGACATAGGTTTTGATGGTTATGCCGTAGGTGGTTTAGCTGTTGGCGAGCCTAAAGCAGACATGCACCGTATTTTAGAGCATGTTTGTCCGCAAATTCCTGCTGACAAGCCGCGCTATTTAATGGGCGTAGGCAAACCTGAAGATTTAGTCGAAGGTGTTCGTCGTGGTGTGGATATGTTTGACTGTGTAATGCCAACACGTAATGCCCGTAATGGCCATTTATTTACCAGTGAAGGTGTGATTAAAATTCGTAATGCACGTCACCGTGATGACACAGCAACATTAGATCCTAAGTGTGATTGTTACACTTGTAAAAACTATTCACGTGCTTATTTATACCATTTAGATCGTTGTAATGAAATTCTAGGTGCGCGTTTAAACACCATCCATAATTTACGTTATTACCAAATGTTGATGGAAGGTTTGCGCGGCGCAATTGAGACAGGTACATTAGACGCCTTTGTTAAGGAGTTCTATACCAGTTTTGGTCGTGAAGTACCTGAGTTAATCGTTTAATTTTAGCTAATAAGAAGAGAGAACTATGTTTATTTCAAATGCATATGCAAGCCCAATCAGTGGTGTAGCCGGTGGCGAAACCATGCAGTTAATTTTCATGCTAGTCATGTTTGGATTAATCTTTTACTTCATGATTTTCCGTCCACAGTCAAAGCGTGTAAAAGAGCACAAAAACCTAATGGCGTCGATTTCAAAAGGTGATGAAGTGTTAACCAGTGGTGGCATTCTCGGTAAAGTGACCAAAATCGGTGAAGAAAGTGATTATGTGTTATTAGCGATTAATGATAACAACCAAATCACGATTAAAAAGGATTACATCGCAGCGGTATTGCCTAAAGGTTCTATCCAGTCGTTATAAAGCCAAGAGGGCTATGGTGTGTTAAATAAATACCCAATGTGGAAAAACATCATGGTGATGCTTGTCATCGCCATTGGTAGTTTTTATGCAATACCAAATTTGTTTGGTGAAGATCATGCAGTGCAGATTGTCGCAACTCGCGGCGCAGAAGTGACTGCATCGACACAAACGACTGTGGTTGATTTATTAGATAGTCAGGGTATTGCCGTAAAGCGTGCCGAGCTTGAAAATGGTCAGTTATTGGTCCGAGTGCAAAATCCTGAGCAGCAGTTGGTGGCTAAAGAAGCTATCGCTGAGCTGCTTGGTCAGAAATATACCGTTGCGTTAAACTTAGCTCCGGCAACCCCTGAATGGCTTGAAGCTGTTGGTGGGTCGCCGATGAAATTAGGTTTAGATTTACGTGGTGGTGTTCACTTCTTAATGGAAGTGGATATGGGCGAAGCTATTCGTAAAATGGAAGAAGCTAAGATAGCTGATTTCCGTAGCCAGCTTCGTGAAGAAAAAATTCGTTATGCTGGTATTCGTAAAACCCCTAAAGGAATTGCGATTAAGTTTCGAGATGCTGAAACTGTTGACCAAGCTGAGACTTATTTAAAAACTCGCAGCAATGACATGACCTATACCGACGCGAGTAGCGGTAATGAGTTTATGCTTCTTGCTACCATGAGTGATGCTTACCTTAAGCAAATTAAGGAAGAAGCATTACAGCAAAACATTACCACTATTCGTAACCGTGTTAACGAGTTGGGTGTTGCTGAGCCTGTAGTACAACGTCAAGGCGCTGAGCGCATTATTGTTGAACTGCCTGGTGTACAAGACACAGCTCGTGCAAAAGAAATTTTAGGTGCTACGGCATCGATTGAATTTCGTATGGTTGACGATAAAGCCGACGTAAGTGCAGCAGCAAATGGTCGTGTTCCAGCAGGTGCAGAAGTGTACCAACGCCGTGAAGGCGGGATTGCCGTATTGAAAAAAGAAGTGATGCTAACGGGTGATCATATCACTGGTGCACAACCTACTTTTGATGAATACAGCCGTCCACAGGTAGCGATTAATCTTGACGCGAAAGGCGGCTCGATTTTCTCTAACGTCACCAAAGATAATATCGGTAAACCAATGGCAACATTGTTTATCGAATATAAAGACAGTGGTACACGTAATCCTGATGGCACAGTGAAAATGACTCGTATTGAAGAGGTTATTTCAGTTGCGACGATTCAGGCTCGTTTAGGTCGTAATTTTGTCATTACCGGTCTTGAGCATACTGAAGCACAAAGCCTAGCGTTATTATTACGTGCAGGAGCGTTGATCGCGCCAGTGACCATTGTGGAAGAAAGAACTATTGGCCCAAGCTTAGGTGCTGAAAACATCCAAAACGGTGTTCAAGCGATGATTTGGGGCATGGTTGTTGTTCTTGTATTTATGATGGTTTACTACCGTGCATTTGGTTTTATTGCCAACCTTGCATTGATGGCAAACTTAATTATGGTTGTTGGTGTGATGTCTATGATCCCAGGTGCGGTATTAACCTTGCCAGGTATTGCGGGCATGGTATTAACGGTGGGCATGGCGGTTGACGGTAACGTACTTATTTTTGAACGTATCCGTGAAGAACTTCTTGGCGGTCGCAGCGTACAACAAGCTATCCATGAAGGTTATGGTAATGCTTTTTCAACCATTGCAGATGCTAACATCACCACTTTTATGACAGCGTTAATCTTGTTTGCTGTCGGTACCGGTGCGGTTAAAGGCTTTGCTGTTACCTTAATGATAGGTATCGCGACTTCGATGTTTACAGCCATAGTTGGCACACGCTCAATCGTGAATGCGGTTTGGGGTGGTAAGCGCGTTAAGTCATTGTCTATCTAAGGGAGAAGTTGAATATGTTGCAAATATTTTCAGTAAAGAAAACAGTCGACTTCCTTCGTCATGCACTTCCTATTAGTGTAATGTCGTTGATCTTAGTTATTGCTTCTTTTGTATCGCTAGGCGTACAAGGCATTAACTGGGGCTTAGATTTTACCGGCGGTACGGTTGTTGAAATGGAGTTTTCAGCACCTGTTGACTTGAATGCTTTACGTGCGACCATGACCACAGCTGAAGCTGAAGGTGCGGTAGTACAGAACTTTGGTTCAAGCCGCGATATATTGGTGCGTTTACCGGTAAGAAATGAGTTAAAAAGTGATGTCCAGGTTGCAGCAGTATTAACTGCTGCGCAGTCAATTGATTCAGGCGTGATTCAAAAGCGTGTTGAGTTTGTTGGGCCACAAGTAGGTAAGGAATTAGCGGAGCAGGGTGGCTTAGCCGTTATTGTTGCTTTAATCTGTATTCTTATCTATGTATCATTTCGTTTTGAATGGCGTTTAGCTGCAGGTTCTGTAGCGGCGCTAGCCCATGACGTTATTGTGACCTTAGGGGTATTTTCGGTATTACAGCTTGAGTTTGACTTGACCGTATTGGCAGGTTTATTAACAGTTGTAGGTTACTCACTTAACGATACCATCGTAGTGTATGACCGTATCCGTGAAAACTTCCTTAAAATGCGTAAAGGCACCCCTGTAGAGATTGTGAATACCTCAATCACTCAGACCATGAGTCGTACTGTTATTACTACAGGTACTACATTAATTACCGTTATTGCGCTGTTTTTAAAAGGCGGCACAATGATCCATGGTTTTGCGACTGCATTGCTACTCGGTATTTTTGTTGGTACATACTCATCGATTTACGTGGCAAGTTATTTAGCCATTAAATTGGGTATCAACCGTGAGCATATGTTACCGGTAGAGATTGAGAAAGAAGGTGCTGATCAACCTTCAATGATGCCTTAATAAGTATTATTAATCTTTATCGCTAAAAAGAAACCCCAGCTTGCTGGGGTTTCTTTTTATGCCTTAGTTATGTTCTGTTGTTCTGCTAAATGCACTTCACAGGCAGCCATCAAAGTTTTGTGCCATTGGGTTTGTGGGTAGATCATCAGCGCTTCCCACCCATCACTGCCGAGTATATCAACACTGATAAACATCAGTGAAGTTACCATCATCTTCCCAGATACTCTAAATGTACCGATATTAGTCTCTAAACGAGAAATGGTTATTTTAGTCATGATGCAAAGTGATGAGGTAATCTGCTTGGCCGTTTTCGGTTGAGGTAAACTCACCGTGGCCGATAAATTGATGCAAGTTATCGGTACCCGAGTCAGCTATTACATTGAATTGGCTTTGTGCAACACCTTGCGAGAATACCCCATTATGTTGTAACACTATGGTGCCGGATATTTCTGGCGTGTTTATGGTTAAGTGCTCCATTCCAACAAATACCGCAGCCTCCCCATTTTGATATGACATTACATAGCGAATTTGAGCTGAACCATTGATATCACCAGAATACGTTTGGGTAATTTCGGCAATGGTTTGTTTGCTGTTATTGCCGTGTTCAGCATATGCCGATTCATTCCAAGCGGTGATTTGAAATACACCTTTTAAGACTATTTTTGTCATGTAGAGCCCTGCTTATGATGTTATTAAATGCGAAGAGTTCATATAAAGTTAACATAATCATTGTCTATGACAAATGTCCAATTTATAAACAACACTCGACAGATTTTGGTAGAGGCAGTAGGATGAAACAAATTTGCCAGCAAGAGCAATGCAGTAGGATAACGCATGGAACAACGAAAAGTATTATTAGCCGGTGGTAATTTACTGCAGGCTCACACATGGAAAGGGCTACTGGAAACCAGTGGAATTGAAGTTGATCTTAAAGGTGAAGCACTCATTGGTGGTGTAGGCGGTTTACCGATTGAAATGCAAACGGTAGAATTATGGGTAGCAGACAATCAACTTGTCACTGCGCAAACCTTACTCGATTCACTCGATATTGAACAGCCTCAATGGCAATGTGTCCAATGCCATGAAATAAACGAAGGCAGTTTTGAATTGTGTTGGCAATGTAGTTCGCAAAGAAGTGAAATGCATAACGAATAAACCCGTATGATGGTTTTTTAACGTTGAAAGCCTTCTTTCATGACCACATATTATTCAACATAAACGGGGTTTAATCGCGACGTAAATATTAGACGAAAAGTGTCTAAGTCAATTTACGTTTAGTAATAAAGAGCCTAGTTTATAAATATGCGCCCGTTTAGTTGAGCCACTAGGATTGCATATGTGGCTTATTTCGGCGCAATTAGCGCTTATTCATGTAAATGACACCATCATAAACTCCTCGTTATAGTAAATTGCCACTAACTGCAGCAAAATTGCTTTCAAAAATCCAATAGACTCTAATGATTAAACTACTTTTAGGTTTATGACGTATGTAGTGCTAATTTGTCACAAATGAGTGATTTAACTAACTTAAGGAAACGCTATGCAACCCTCTCCAGCATTCGCCAGTTTGGTCGATTCTGTTATGCCACATGTTAGCTTGTTAACCATTGAGCAATATCAACAACAAGATCAATGGCAATTAATTGATGTGCGAGAAGATAACGAATGGTTACAAGGGCATTTACCTAATGCAAAACACCTCAGTCGTGGCATTATTGAACGTGATATAGAGCATCGTTTTCCGGATAAAAATACTCCAATATTACTTTATTGTGGCGCAGGCCAGCGTGCAGCATTATCTGCCTATAATTTACAACTTATGGGTTATACGCAAGTTGCCTCAATGGTTGGTGGCTACCGTGCTTGGATACAACATCAATTCCCTATCGTTGAAGACTGAGTAGATTAATGCAATATTTCCCTTTGTTTGTCGATACTCAAGGTTTGAAGGTCTTATTGGTTGGTGCTGGTGAAGTTGCCACACGTAAACTCGATTTGTTGTCTCGTACGGATGCTCATATTCATGTCATAGCGCCGACGGTTGCCAATGATATTGAAAACTATTATACGCAGGGGCGGATCCAGCTGTCTCGTCGTGAAGTATGTGCTGATGATATTGCCAATGTGGATATCATTTACCTTGCTACTGCCGATGAGCAATTGAATATGGATTTTGCGCAGTTGGCCACAGAGCGGGGGATTTGGGTGAATGTGGTCGATAATCCTAAATTTTGTCGATTTATTACGCCTTCGATAGTGGATAGAGGCCGGTTAGTGGTTGCGATAAGTACAGCTGGTGCCGCACCTGTTTTCGCTCGAACCATCCGTTCACGCCTCGAAACTATGCTACCGTCATCATTAGCGCCTTTATTTGATTTTGTTGCCAGCAAGCGCGAGGAAGTACAACATAAATTATTAGCAGGCAAAGATAGACGTTTATTTTGGGAACGTTTTTTTACCACTAACCAAGATAAATTCGATGCATTAACAGAACAACGTTACCTTGAGTCTTTTGAAGACTTTAGTGTTAAAGGTGAGATTCTTTTGTTAACCGAGGATACGCCGGCACATTTACTCCCTATTGCAGCAATGCCGCTGTTACAGACATTAGACGTGGTTTACAGTGATAGTGCGCTTGATAGTGAGATTAATGAATTATTAAGGCGAGACGCAAGCAGAGAAGCGGTGCCATTGTTAAGTGATATCACTCATCAATATGAACATGGATCTCGTATGTTGATAGTGTCTTCTGTTGCAAAAGTCGCCCAGTTAAGTGCGCATTTTCCAATGGCTAAACATCTACGCCCTGGCGCTATTTAACCGGATAAGTACGATGTCCTATTATGCCGAGTCTACTTTGTAGTAGACTCGGTTTTTTTATACTTGTTGGAACCTTTTATGGCTGCTAAAGCTACCGTTTTTAAAGTCTCGCTGCAGATTGCAGATATGGACCGTCATTATTATGCCGATCATCAGTTTACCTTAGCCCAACATCCGTCCGAAACCGATACGCGCATGATGGTGCGTTTACTGGCATTTGCCATTAATGCATCCGAAACTTTAGTGTTTAGTAAAGGGTTATGTGTTGATGATGAAGCTGAACTTTGGGATAAAAATCTGAGTGGTGAAATCGATCTTTGGGTTGAGTTTGGTCAAGCTGATGAGAAATGGCTGAGAAAAGCCTGTGGTCGGTCAAAACACGTTATTCTTTATACTTATGGTGGCCGAAGTGTGCCTATTTGGTGGCAGCAGAACCAGCAAGCGTTTGCTCGCTACGATAATTTAACTGTGATTAATTTTCCAGAAGATGCGGTGAAACAAATGGATGTATTTGTTAATCGAAATATGGCGTTACAAGTTAGTCTTAGCGAAGGGCAAGTGTGGTTGTCGGATGCAAATAATAGCGTGTTAATAGAGCCTGAACCGTTAAAGTAGTGGTATTTACGTTATTTGGGTTGCTATCACATTTTGCTATCACATTTTTCTATCATACTTACGATCACAGTAAAGTGAATTTAACCTTAATTTATCAAAAATTAATTAAATTTAATCAAATGGGTCTTGTACTAATAAAATCACAGGCAGATAATCAAATCATGCAGTGAACATCACAATAAATTATAAATCATTAATAAATATGATGTTTCACGTTTCGCGATGGTTGTTGATTAAGGATGTTATTGTGAAGAAATTAGCCCTATACCCAGTAGAAAAAATTGATGAATTAACTTCACCAGAAGCCCATGAAGATATCTCAGTACTATATTCAGCGTTAAATGTGTTTACTGATTTTAAGAAAGTGACGCCTATGGTGATAGAATCGAGCACGTCGGCGGTTAAGGTCGAGCACTTAATGCAGAAGTCGCATGTACGTCTTAAATTAGTCATAGATGATAAAGATAAGTTTATTGGCCTAATCAGCTTTGAGTCTTTACATAATCAAGAAATATTAAAACGTGTTGCAGCTGGTCATCAGCGTGAGCATTTAAGTGTTGCAGATTTTATGATCCCTAAAGAAGATCTGAAAGCGATTGATTTTGAAGATTTAAGTTATGCTCGTATTGGTGATGTTATTGAGACATTACAATCAGCAGGACAGCAACATTGTTTAGTGGTTGACCGATCTAATCATGCTATTCGTGGTGTGCTATCTGCTAATGATATTGCTCGCCGATTAAAGCTTGCTGTCGATGTGAGTACACCAAACTCATTTGCATCTATATTTGAAGTGATTGCCAATATTCAGCAGCCTGCCGTGTTGCAAACAACACAACCTCACTATTAGATTTTTAATTATTAGTCTGCTAACTGTTAAAAAGTTAATCCATCAGAAATAAAAATAGCCACATAATGTGGCTATTTTTGTAATCAACGAAATAATATTACTGGAAGCTTAAGCTCCAAGTATCAATATATCCAGTATCTTGTCTCGCATTATCAACTGCTTTTAATGTCCATACACCACTTGATTCTACACCTGCCATATTAGCCGTATAAGTTTGGGTTAGGTTATCGGTTCCACCACCAGTGTTGTTATGCAGTACAACAGTTTGACCTGTTGGGCTAACTAACTGGATTTTTAAATCACCAATATAAGTATGAATAATTCCAATAGACACTGATACCGTTCCTGAATCGCCAGTGCGGCTAACAGTAATAGGGCTAGTGATACCACTAGTGTTGTTGTCTGGAATCGTATAATTTCCGGTATTGTTGTAGCTCGCTGGGCCGCCTGTGTTGCTGCCACCAGTGCTACCAGCGGTGTAGTTAGCCACTAAATTTACACCACTAAATGCACTATAACCTTGTAGCATCACATAGTAAGTACCAGATTGAGGCGTCGCAATTGGGCAAGACTCTGCATTACCACCTTTCCATGGACGACAGTCGTAACTGCTGCTGGTAGGTGATGCGCCATACTGCACATATAAGTCAGCATCGCCAGTGCCACCACTCATAGTGAAGCTTAAGTCTGTCGCGCCTGCAGGAACGTCTAACGAGAAATATAATTCATCGTTTTTAGCGCCAGCTAGGCCCGTTTTTGCCACGCCTTTTTCAAGTACGCTGTCACCAGAGCCTGTACCTGGATCGGTTGGACCATTACATGATTCGTCTAGATAAGCCTTTGCTGCTGTTGCATTAACCATCCCGTAACCAGTTTGGTTATCACGACCGGCAACGCTTAAGTCATCTGCTGTGGCATTTAATGCCGCACGCACTTGGCTGGCGCTACACTCTGGGTGGTAACTCCACACTAATGTTGCTACGCCTGACACATGCGGTGTTGCCATTGAGGTGCCATTGTAATATTCATAATCTCGATTGCCTTGATTACTCACAGTGGCTGACTGACCCAACTTGGCTTTAAGTGCAAGCCCCGTAGCTCGATCAACAGACATAGACGGAATCAGAATTTCACTATTAGCGTCCACTAGGAAAGGATTTTGTAACCCTGGTAGTGCAGTGTTACTGTATACAATGACACCTTTGGCACCGGCTGTTTTACAGGCTTTAACCGAGTTTATTTCAGGGTAACTTGAGCCTTGGTTGCCTACACGCTCAACAAGACAGATTTTATTGGTCATGCTACCGCAATTAAAACTGGTTCCATTTACAGTACATTCCGCTAAGGTTCCTGTTGCACTTGCGTTAATTGGTGCCGAAGTGTAGCTAGTACCTGACGGGGTTAAACGGTTGTGCGGCACTACACCATTGTTAAAGTATGACTGACCGCCAATAGTTATATCGGCTAAACGACCTTCGCCAACGGTAACCGTTGATAGAATTGCCTCGCCAGGACCTGAAATTTCAACTTGGTCTGTATACTGTGAAAAAGCGGCATGATCAAGATTGCTGTCAACCGCAGCAACAGACATTACGCTATCATAAGATGCTGGGTAGCTATAACTACTGTCGCCAGCATTACCTGCCGCTGCAATTAATAGCACCCCATTGTTATAATGAGCATTTAATGCATTACGCTCAGTTGTGGTTGAACCACTGCCACCTAAACTCATTGTGACTACGTTTGCACCACCTGAAGTAACACAGGTATCAATAGCAGCGACTAAAGACGATGAGTAGCCCCATCCGGCTTCGTTAAACACTTTTACAACATGAATATTGGCATTCTGGTTAGGCATAACCCCGACCACACCTTCATTGTTCGCTATTGCGGCAATGGTACCTGCTACGTGAGTACCATGGGCATTATTATTACCTGGTTGATACCAGTTACCTGTACCTGAGTTATTGGTCCCGGTTGCATTGTTACCACTTAAATCATTGTGGCTACGGTCATAACCAGAATCAATAATACAGATAGTACGATTACCTGCTTGGCTGTCGCTTAACACGGTCGCACCAACAAAGGTTTGTCCCCAAGGTGTTGTTTCCGCAAGCAGTCTACGGGGTAAATCCTCTTCCACGTATTCAACATCTTGACGCAAACGTAATGCTTTAAGAGAGGGAGAATCGAGTTTAACTGAGTAGCTATTACTACGACCTACACGCTTCATTTCTCGTGCCTTTACGCTGTTCAAAGCTCTAAACTGGGTAAATACTTCGTTAGAACGAGGCTCGTAATCCATGCTGTTGTCGGCTTCAACATTCACATTTTGCACAGCGGCATTGCCATTAAGAGTCTGAGCAGCATTATCATTTCTGAACTTAACGATATATCGTTTAGGTAAAGGTGATTGTTGTTCAATCTGTTGATTAGTTGCAGAGAGTTGTGACGGGGTTGGTGCTGCGTTTACTTGAGTTGAAATAGCCAAAGCGAGTGCTGTCATGCTAAGCACGACCGTTGGGTTTTTATGCTTTTTCATATTATCTTCCATGTTAATCAGGGTGGGACGTAATGTCTTTTATAATTATTTTTTACAGATAAGCTATTTTGCCTATCTGTCTAAAAGGTAACCACATTTTTGCCTGGTGTAAACAAGTTGTTAATGTTTGTTGTCAAGTAACTGGTGTTATAGAACGGATTTATTTGAGTTTTTATTCACCAACCATGACTTAACATTCACTTACAACTCGAGTTGGTAGAATGTTATCTTTCGAGCTTTAATGGAGTTAACTTTATGAAAGCGCTTAACTAGAAAGTGCATAAACGGATCCGTTTTATGCTAATAAATAATTATCTAATATTAAATGTAAAGATTTTTTTACAGGAAAAATGTAGGGAGCGAAAGCGGTAAGGTTTATCGTATTGAGATGAAGAGGATGTCAATACGATAAACTATTGTATTTACTTAATAAAACCACAGTTGCAAATGTGTGGTTTTAGATTGTTAGTGAGGTTATCGTGCTGATATTAAGCTATCAAAACCACCCGCATTATAGGTATTGGTGTAACCCTGTTTAACTAATGATTCCTGTGCAATACCACTACGGTTGCCGCTGCGGCAGTAAAGAACCACTTCGGCGTCTGTATCGATATTGAGCTTTGCCAACTCTGGGACGATAATCTCAAATGGAATATTAATCGCACCGTCAATATGTCCAGCAGCAAACTCTTCAGCAGTGCGCACATCAATTAATGTGACACCGCGGTCTATTTTTTCCCAAGCAACGCTAGACTCTTGCTCTGCAGCCCAAGTAGGCATAAGCGATGCCGCTAATAAGACCAACATCGCTAAGATAGATTGAATAGACAGCAGCATAGATTTTTTAAACACGATAATTTCCTTGTTATTTATTTAAGGCTATTTCAGCTGCAGTTTTGACGCCGAACTTTTTCATTATCATCGCAGCAGGACAAAAGCCTGTAAAAGCACTCTGAAATAGATTAGCGCCGACAAATACAGTAAGCCAGACAAAATGTGGACTAACTGTTGCGGTTAACACAAGAGATAATAAAACCATAAAGCCGGCAAAGGCCATAATATTTCGTTCTAATGACATGTTTAGCTCCTTATTGGGCGATGCCCAGTGAATAATATAATTTTGTTACACATGCTTATGTTTCATTACTGAAAAATACAACACTGGAATCACCACCAAGGTTAAAATAGTTGAGATAAAAATCCCAAATATTAAACTAATGGCTAAACCGTTAAAAATAGGGTCATCAATAATAAATAATGCCCCAATTATTGCTGCTAATGCTGTCAACATAATGGGCTTTGCCCTTACCGCGCCAGAGTGGATAACCGCTTGTTCTAACGGAACGCCTGCGGCAGTTTGTTGATTAATGAAATCAACCAGCAAAATTGAGTTTCGGACAATAATGCCTGCCAGCGCTATCATGCCTATCATAGAAGGAGCCGTGAATTGAGCGCCTAATAAAGCGTGCCCAGGCATAACACCTATGATGGTTAATGGAATGGGCGCCATGATGATTAACGGCACGATATAAGATTTAAATTGACCCACAACAAGTAAGTAAATAGCAATCATACCAACGGCATAAGCAATGCCCATATCGCGGAAGGTTTCATATGTTATTTTCCATTCACCATCCCATAGAATCGACACGTCGGTTAATCCATCAGGTTGATTAACCAAATTTTGTTGAATTAGATAACTAGTGTCACCTTTTTCATTTTGCTGATTAATCTGGCTGACCATATCGAACATGCCATAAAGTGGGCTACCCGTTGGCCCTGCCATATCGGCAATAACCATTATCATAGGCACCATATTTTTATGGATAATGGGTGCATTAATCACTTGTTGTTGCACCTTAACTAATTCAGTTAGCGGTACTGTTTCACCTGATTGAGTCGGTAGGCGTAATAACAAGACTTGCTTTAGATCTACTTTAGCGGCTTCATCAAGCTGTAATCTAATCGGCGTGGGATGAGCTAACTGTGCTTGATGCAAGTAACTGACATCCTTACCATCAACAGCAGTGCTGATCGTATCCACAATACTGGCGTAAGAAACACCCATTAAGCTGGCTTTATTTCGATCAATGATCACTTGCCACTTTTGTTGTTGCGCTGGCAAATATATATCCATATCAACGACGTATTCGGTATCTCTGAAACGTTGCAATAAGTCATTGGCTGCTTGTTCACGTAATTCGGTGTTAGGCGCATAAACCTCAGCAACTATAGGCGACCAAACCGGTGGCCCTGGTGGTACCTCAACAATTTTGATATTGGCTTGATAACGTAGACCAATTTTTTGCAACGGCTCGCGTACAGATGATGCAATGGTATGACTGTCGCGGTCTCGATGTTTTTTATCCACTAGATTGACCTGAATTTCACCGAGTTCTTGGCTGCTGCGTAAAAAATAATGTCGTACTAAGCCATTAAAATTCATAGGTGCATGGGTGCCCGCGTACAACTGTAAATGCTCAACTTCTTCCACACTGCTGAGATATTGACTGAGATCTTGTAATACTCTTTGAGTTTGTTCCACAGGGGTGCCTTCAGGCATATCAACCATTACCTGAAACTCAGACTTATTATCAAAAGGCAGCATTTTTAGTACTACAGCTTGCATTACAGGTAAGGCGATAGCGAAGGCAATCAATAATACGATCCCTAAAGCCAAGCCTTTTCGCGCTTTTGGCGCATGTTCGCCGAGTAAAAAAGGACTCATTATTCGCGTAAATAGACGCGTTAATCGATTGTCTTCTTCTACTGGGATACTTGTGTCAGGCGCTTTATTGTTTGAACTATGTATCTTTTTGTGAGGTTTTAACAATATGCGGCTTAACCATGGGGTCATAATAAACGCGATTAATAGCGAAATAATCATTCCCATACTGGCATTAATCGGAATTGGGCTCATGTATGGACCCATTAGTCCAGATACGAACGCCATTGGCAATAGGGCGGCGATAACGGTGAAGGTAGCTAATATCGTTGGCCCACCGACTTCATCAACGGCATGAGGGATGAGCTCGCTTATGGGTTTATCACTCATTGCCATATGCCGATGAATATTCTCTACCACCACGATGGCATCATCGACCAAGATACCAATGGAGAATATAAGTGCGAACAATGAAATTCGGTTTAGAGTGAATCCCCATGCCCAAGATGCAAATAAGGTTATGGCGAGAGTAATGATAATGGCTACACCAACGACGGCAGACTCACGAAGTCCCATGGTGAAAAATACCAGTAGTACTACCGCAGATGTGGCAAAAATCAATTTGAAAATAAGCGTATTAGATTTATCTCCAGCGGTTTTACCGTAGTTGCGAGAGATAGCGACATTGACATTATTGGGAATTAATACGTTATCGACAGCATCGATTTTAGCTAATACGGCATCTGCAATGTCGACGGCATTTTGCCCCGCCTGTTTACCAATCGCGATGGTTATAGCCGGGTAAGTCCCCTTATCTGTTACGTGCCAAACATGTTGTTTAGGAATATCACTTTTAAGGCTCACATCGGCGACATCAGATAAATAAACTGCACGAGGAAATGGACTTTTCTCCGTTATAGATTCGGGTTGACTAACTTTAATCAGCAGATTATTAACATCATCTGGCGTGCGTAAAAACTGCCCCGCTTGCAGTTTTATTTCTTGATTAAACTGTGTCATAGAGCCGACTGTAGACAGTTGGTTATTATCTTGTAATGTGGCACTAATATCGTTGAACGTTACGCCGAAACTGTTCATCTTGACAGGATCAATACGCACATTTAACACCATCTCGTGGCCACCTTGGCTATAAATCTCTCGAGTACCCGGTATCCGTTTTAGCTCTGTTTCTAGGCCCGATGCGACCAAGGTAAGCTGCTCTGCAGTGATGTTTGGATCTTGAGACCAGAGCGTTAACCCCACTATAGGTACGTCGTCAATACCTCTAGGTTTGATTAACGGCTCACCAATGCCTGCTGCATGGTTAAACTTATCGCTGTTTGAATACAGTTGATTGTACAAATTAACCACAGCTTCATCTCGTGGAACGCCGACGTCAAAAATAGCGATAATGAGCGCGCCATCGGGCTGGGAAAATGAGTACAGGGTATCAATGCCTTTTATTTGAGAAATTATCCGTTCTGCAGGTAAGGTGACCTGATTTTCAACCTCCGTCGGTGTGGCTCCAGGGTAGGGGATAAACACATCAGCAAAAGTCACATCAATTTGAGGTTCTTCTTCTTTGGGGGTAATAATCACCGCAAAAAGGCCGAGTAATAAACCTAGAATAGCCAGTAATGGGGTAATGGCACTGTGTTGAAATGCTTTTGCTATTGAGCCTGAAAGGCCAAGTTTTATCGATTCATTAGGTGTTGTCATCAGGTTTACTCCTGACCTTTCGCTGCTGAGGACATAATTAAATATCGTCCAGCATCGATAACAATTTCATCGCCTTCCATTAACCCTGATAATACTTCAGCAGTATTATTCTGATGGTCTACTCGGCCGATACGCACTTGGTTAAGCACAATCTTGTCTGAATGTTTACGATACACTGACGTTAAGTCACTGACTTGATGTATGGCCGATAATGGGATCATTAAACTCGTTCGACTAGGGAAGTTAACGACTACCTTAATCCACTGACCTACAATGACGTCTTCCATGTTACTGGCATCAATATTGACTCTGACTTGATGCTGATGAGTTAACGGATCGGCAAATTGATAGACGTTAATATCATTTGAAATGATTTCATCGCCGTTGAACAATTGAACACTCACTTGCTCCTGTTGTTGCACCTGAGCAACGTCTTGCTGTGGAATTTGAAATACAGCTCTAAGGTGTTGAGTATCGTAGCCAGAGAACAACGCTTGGCCGTAAGATATGGTTTCACCTTGTTCGATAAATCGATGGGTCATTCGGCCACTAAAAGGCGCACTCACGACAGTGTAATTTAAACTCTCTTTGGCCTTTATTAACTGTGCTTGAGCAGCACTGACTGCTTGTTTGCTGGATTTTGCTTTGGCAGTGGCTTCATCCATGGCACCTTTTGATATGGCGCCCTTGGGAAACAATGTTTTATAACGAAGATATTGTGCTTGGGCCTCACTGTTTAGCGCTTCTGCTTTAGCGAGATCCGCTTCTGCCCCCGCGTATCCTGCGCCTTGCTCTTTATTGGTAATTTCTAATAATGCAGCGCCTTGTGGGACGAGATCATTCACATCAAAATGAATATTAATAATCCGCCCTGAGGTTTGTGCAGAAATCGTTGCCGCTTTAATTGCTTCAATTTTTGCATCATAAATACGGGGTTGATATTGTTCTGAATACTCTAGCTTTAATGTAGCAACATCAGAGGCTTGCACTGTATAGGATACTATTGTGGCTAGTATCGTTGTTGCGAGAATTGTGCCGAGGAATAAATTATTAGATAAGCGAGACATAGTGATAGCCTAATGTGAAGTCTATAAGAAAATTCTAATGGACTTTGCACCGTTAAGCAACCGATATATTGTAAAATCGTATAGATTAGAACCCTATGATATAAATGGCATAAAAAAACCGCCAATTAACAATAAAAGGCGGCTTGGTTGGAAACTTCTAGCCCGTGGTGAGCGGACTAAAAAAGGGTAAATACTGCTAATTAAAAACTGTAGTTATATTGTACTGAGTAGTAAACCGCATTTGAACGCGTTTGTGCTGAAATCTCACTGTTGTAGCCAGGCACTTGAGCAAGAAGGTTACTATTTTCTAGTACAGTAACATCTTCTCCGCGTACAAAAGCGATACCTAAATCAACGCTTGATTTTGCATTTAAATCGTAACTCACACCCGCGGTGTACCAAGTGCGATCAGAATCAGGTATTGATAATGATGAATGCTGATTAACTACGCCCTGATCGGTTGCGACACCTGCGCGTAAAGTCCAGTCTTGAGTGAGGTTATAAGTCGCGCCTAGGCTTAAGAACCACGAATCTTTCCAGTGGTATTCTTTTAAATCTGCTTGGTCGACACCATTGGCACCATCTTTAACCACGATTTTGTCGAATGCACTCCAATTAGTCCACTGTGCAGTGTAATGCACGGCAAATTTATCCGTTAGCTGGTGGAAACCGGCAAACTGAGCAATATCAGCGATAGGAATATCAATTTCATTGTATTCAGTGTAAAGATAATTTACATCACCTTTGGCGGTAAGTTTTGGGCTAATACGATAACTTAAACCAAAGCGATTATCTGGATTAACTTCATACACAACACCAACAATCCCACCTAATGCCCAACCATCTGCATCGACATCGACTAGACTGCCAATCTGTGGGTTTTCGCTAGTACGAGTTAAGGTTCCGCTGCCGTAAACGGCATCAACACCAAAACCAAAACTGAACTCATCATTAATGCGATAAGACATACTGGTGTTGAAGTTAATAGTAACCACTTCTGTATTACCGAGTAAGTCTACTGGAGGTGGCAGTGGTACTGCATTGCCGCTAATGGTAGGGGTTCTGTTTGCCAAGTCACCTAAATCGGTGCCAGTGCCGTAGTTACTGAATACCGCAACGCCAAACGCCATTTTGTCATTAATTGGATTGATGTAATAAAAATTGGGGATAACTTTTGCTTCTGCTGCATTATGCTCACTACCAAAAGCAACGTCTTGTCCGGCAAAACTGCCTTGTGCATCAGATACTGATACATCAATGTCTGCATAAACAACACCTAAAGATAGTGCTGTTTCATCAAAAAGAGCCATGGCTGCAGGATTACGAGATAGAACCGATGCGTTGTCAGCAATAACGGCATCACCCGCCATTGCACGACCAATACCAGTAGCAGATTGGCTGTTTAACTGAAAACCAGCAGCGGACGCTTGTGCACTGAGTAGGCCTACCGCGGTAGCAATGAGGGTCTTGTGGAATTTATTCATTATTATGTCCCATTTATTATTACCGTTTTGCACAAAGTTTATTCACTTCAAGCATTTGACGGTCAAAATTTTAGGCATATTAGGTAAGTGTGACTAATGTAACAACTCCGACCAGATGTTAGTTGTTGTTAATATTAAGTTAATTCTGGTTTTTAATGGTGAAGTAGGTGTTTGATAGCATGGCAGTATATGTAAATTTATCAGCAGTTTTAGACAACCATTACTGTGCAGTTAGTTTAAGTTAAAGTTTATTCATAGTGGATTTTAGAGACTAATCAGATGAGATTTATCGAAGCTTGTTAGGTCATTCGTTGGTATTGACACTCGATTATAAGATTAGTAGCTCAACCTCTGCAATTACAGCGGTTGAGCTATTAAAATGACTAATACAGCCTTTTATTGGAGTTTATTGTGTTTTTAAAGATTCACGAAAATCGGCAAAGTCGGCGATAGTTTTCGGTGTTGGTTGTGACATTTTACTGACGATTACCCCCACTAACATTGCGAAAATAAATCCAGGGACGATTTCATACAACTCAAAAATACCGCCAGTCAGTTGTTTCCACACGACAACGGTAAGAGCACCCACTAGAATGGTTGATATCGCACCATTACGGCTATAACCTTGCCAAAAGAGTGATAATAACACCACGGGACCAAATGCAGCTCCAAACCCAGCCCATGCATAACTGACGAGTCCTAATACGCTGCTTTCAGGATTAAGTGCGACAACGCCGGCTACTAATGCAATGGCAATAACGCCAATACGGCCTACTAACATTAACTCTTTACTGCTGGCTTGTGGACGTAACCATTTAAGGTAAAAGTCTTCTGTGATGACACTAGAGCAAACCAGTAATTGTGAGTCAATAGTACTCATAATGGCAGACAAAATAGCTGCAATCAGCAAGCCGCCAATCCATGGATTAAAAGCGGCATGGGCTAAATGAATAAATACTGTTTCTGAGTTCTCAAGTGGCTCTGCAGCAAAATAAAGACTACCGGCAATACCCGTTGCTAAGGCACCAACTAACGACACTAACATCCAGCTCATGGCGATACGACGAGATAACACTAAATCTTTTGGACTGCCGATAGCCATAAAACGAGATAAAATATGCGGTTGGCCGAAATAACCTAATCCCCACGCCAATAGCGACACGAGTCCAATGACGGTGGTGTTTTCGTTAATAAACGACAACATAGCAGGATCGATTTGTTCAAAACTTGCTTGAGTATCGGGTTGGCTGAAAATTGCAATGGGTACAATTAATAATGCAATTAACATTAAGCAGCCTTGAAAGAAGTCAGTCCAGCTGACGGCAAAAAATCCACCTACGAAAGTATAAGACACAATGATGAATGAACCGATCAGTAAGGCGAGGTTATAATCGAGGCCGAATACTTTTTCAAATAATATCGCACCGCCCACCATGCCTGAAGAAGCATAGAAAGTGAAAAAGATCAGGATCGTTAATGCCGAAACCAATTTCAATAGTCCATGAGAGTCATTAAAACGGTTTTCAAAAAAATCGGGTAACGTCAAAGAATTATTGGCAACTTGGGTATAAATTCGCAGTCGTTTTGCAACAAATAGCCAATTAAGCCACGCACCAAACACTAACCCAAATCCAATCCAGGCTTCACCTAAACCACTTAAATACACCGCGCCAGGTAAGCCTAATAACAACCAACCAGACATATCTGATGCGCCAACACTTAACGCTGTTACTGCGGGCCCCATTTTGCGACCACCGAGAATGTAATCATCAACAGTGTCTGTTTTACGATAAGCCCAGTAACCGATACCCATCATTAAGGCAAGATATCCGATAAAGGTAATGATGATTGGTGTTTGAATTTCCATATTGCTTCCAGGTGATTATTTTTATGGTCGACATGCTAGCAGAAGTTTGATCTAGTTCACACTTTGATTTTTTAATATGAAAAAAAATCCGCTATTCCAATGAAGTAGCGGATTTTAAATCATTAATTTATAAATTAAATAAAGGTGTTTTCAACTTCTTTTTTGACAAACTCAAGGTCAGAAGCGGGCTCACCCACTAACACCATATAGGCGTCGGCTGTTTGAAAACTTTGGCCTTTGTATTGATTGTCTGCAAATGCTTCTTCTAACACAATACGACTTTCGACGGGCACAATAAACAAAGTGATTTTGTTTCCGTTCTCGTCAGCCATCACTAAATGCAATGATTTAACACCTTGGAAGTCGCAATAAGAGGTGTAAAAAACACGGCCTGGTTGTTGGATAAATTTCGAATCACTTAATCCTTCTAAACTGGCTAGTTTAAAGTTTACGTCATTAAAACCAATATCCTGTTCCATCACTAATGCTTTGGTTTCATGATGAACATGAGCCAACGAGTTTTCCCCTAAGTTTACTGGCGTGAAGCGTAATAAACTAAAGCTAACTCCCACAATAAAGGCAACTGAAGCAGCCATTGCCATTAAGTAACGGGTCTGTTTTTTGTTTTTTTGATGCTGACTCAATTGCTGTCGTAAAATTAACTTATCAGCAAGCCCATCAGGCACGCTAATATTGAGTGCTTGAGTGAGTCTATGATCAAATGCTTGTAGATCTTTGACAAATTTAGCATCGTCTTCATTTTCAGCTAAATGAGCTAAAAAATCGTCGGCTTGATTATTGGGGTCACCGTATGCATGGCGACGAAACTGTAGATCATCCATTTGATTGACCTCTTACCTCTGGTGCTTCGAGAGCGTCTTTTAACTGGTTTCTGGCTCTAAATAAACGGGTCATTACCGTATTTCGATTGAGTTCTAGCATGGTGGCAATCTCTTCACCACTAAACCCGCCAATCAGCTGCAATAACAACGGCTCTCGATATTCGATATCGAGTTTACCTATTTGACGACGTAACCAATACTGCTCGGTATCTTCTTCATGACTTGTCGATAGTACATCTTCAAGTAAATCTTGTTCTACGTCGCTGTAGTCAAATTGTTTACGCTCAAAACGTCTGGCATTTTCCCGTCTTAAAATGGTAATTAGCCAGGCTTTAGCCGCTTTTTCGTCATTTAATGAGTCCAAAGAACGCCACGCCCTTAAGAACGTTTCTTGAGTAATATCTTCAGCAACATGTTTATCACCACACAACCAAAAGGCGTAGCGAAATATGTCGGTGTGAAGAGCCCTGACAAGGCTATCGTATCGTCGTTGTTTTGTTAGCATCTCAGATAAGACCGCAGGTTCGGACTTTTTCTTTCGCAATGAATCAAACATTTTTTAACTTTTTTGAGTTAATAATATGTAACAGCTTAAAAAGGAGGAGGATTAATAGCAAGCTAAATAGCAGCATCTAGCTACTATTAGCTTTTTAATGTTATGGATTTAGCTCTGCTATTATTGATTTTTTATTGGCGAGAGGGGGTTGTTGATAAGCCAAAATGGCATCCATTAACGATTTTTTATCAATCGCTTGTGGTTTATTGCTGTATTTGTCTGCTTGTAGCTTATTCATTGCTAACGCTAATTGTTCTGATAAACCGCTGATTTGAGTCAAAGTCATCAATTTACCTAAACGTTCGCTAAAGTAGGCTTGTACCGCAATAATCGCCGCACTGCTGTCGTTACGGTCGCATGCATGAATAATTGCATTGAGTCCAGTCGTTGCTGTTTTTCTAGGTATTTTGAGGTTTTTATTGTCTTGATTAAATTGTGGCAACGTGCGGTTTACCGATGCTGCTTTACGCCATAATACTAAAGTGATGAGCCATAATACCGCCAGAACAGCACTCAGTAACGGCCAATATCCGCTGGCTTGAACTGCGCTAAAACTATCCGCTGGTGGAATATCTGTCGTAGCCGTTGTGCTGCCTATCACGTTAATCGTGCGGGCTGGCAATGTGGCAAATTGTTGCTTTTTAAGATGTGGGTTCCACCAAGGAACATTTATCTCAGGTAGAGTATAAGTACCTGGTTTTGTTGGCACAATAGCAGTAGTGATACTGTATTGTGATACCACTTGATTGTCGCGAACAAAAGTTTGTCTTAACGGCTTTTCTGGATAAGCTTTTAAGCCGTCGGCCAGTGGAATATCGATGTCGGGTAAACTAGTGTCATCGGTATTAGATGCAATTAAACTAATTGTGCGGGTAATTGGGCTGCCCACTTCAAATTCGTTGATATCGTCCGGCCACGTCTCTTTTAATACCGCAATATCGCTGACTAACCATTTTCCTTGGTAACTTGGTGGTGTTGAATTGATTTGAATGACTTCTCTTTCCGCTTCTGTTTGCATTGGCCGACTTTCATTAAAGCCAAACATACCTCCGCGTCTAGGGGCTTCAACAAGTACATCGCCTGAGAAACTGGCGCCGTTGATAACTAACTCCCCTGGCAGATCGGCAATAATACCGTAAGTGCGTTCAATTACTCTAAAGCGACGGCCATCAATGATCTCACTGCCATCTTTGTCTTCGCCTATTTGCTTGATTTGCGCGCCTTCAATAACGGGAGCACTTAATACTCCTCGTTGTAATTCTACTGCAAGGTATAGTTTTACTTTATAAGTGATTAATTGGCCGACATAAGCTTCTGAGGCACTAGTGTTGATGTTAATAAATACGTTTTGTACTTCGTCGGCAGTTGAACCTTGTGGAATAACTTTTAAGGTAATTGGGTTTGAGCTAATTCCTTTGATGTTAAACGCCGGTATGGTGACATTGCCCACTGACTTAGGTGACAATAATACCTGCCAGCGAGTTTCTTTGGTGGTGTCAAAGTTAACCATTTTAGTGCTGCGGCCAACGCTAGTTCTTCCAACAATAAAGTCATCGAGCAATACTGAGGTATCTAATGCCCCCGCATTTAGATCATCATCGGCAATAATATCGAGTACGAAATACTCGCCGGTAACAATTGGATTTCGGTCTATGGTTGTTTGTACTTGGCTAAGTGCAAATACCGGTGCAGCAATGATGAATAGCAATAGGCTAAAAAAAGTTCTGATTACCACTGTTCATTTTCCTTAGGCGGTTGACTATTTTGACGACGTTTTTGATATTCAAGCTGCATTTTATTGCGGATTAACACTTGTGGATCTTCGTTTATGGCGCGAAGGGCACGTTGCATATCTGCAGGCAAATCATCTTGATTAATTTGTGAAGCCGAGATCATTTCTGATGGTTTGCCATCTTTTATGTCTTCGGTATTTGACTCTGTTGACGACGGTGCAGCACTCATTTTTTGGTTGCCATCATCTTGTTGGTCTCCATTTTTAGTTGCACTGGCCTGCATGCTAGATTCGTTACTAGCTGGAGAATCTTGCGTTGAATCATATTGCTGTGAAGTGTTGTTATCTTCAGAGGTTGATGATTGTTGATCCGAACCATTTTGTTGCTGACCATTTTGCTGTTGTGCTTCGTTTTGTGACGATTCGGATTGTTTATCATCTTGTTGTTCATCACGGTCTGATGGCTGATCACTTTGTGATTGCGGTTTATTATTATCAGATGAACGATCATTTTTATTGTCAGATTGGTTTTCAGCGTTCTGTTGTTGGTTTTGTTGGCCAGATTGGTCTTGTTGACCTTGTTGGTTTTCCTGTTCACCAGACTGTGATTCGTCGGAATCTGCTTGTTGAGATTCATTGTTATCAGAAGATTGCTCTGATGTAGAGTTGTCATCATTTGAGTTAGATGGATCTTGCTCTGATTTATCAGATTGCTGATCTGATGACTCTTTTTGTTGTTCAAGCAATTGCTGGGCTAAGGTCAAATTCTGTTTTGCTTCAGTAAACGGTGATTGAGCCGCAATAGCTTGTTGATAACGCTTAATGGCCTCTTGATAATCTTTAAGCTGCATTAGGGCATTCCCTTGGTTATATAAACCTTGGGCGCTGCTGTCTTGTTCATAGCCTTCTAGCGCTTGTTGATAATTACCGGCTTTGTATTGCGCAGAGGCTTGCCATTGTTGGTTTTCGAATGTTTCCGCTGCTTGGGTAAATTCACCTTGTTCAAATGCAGACTGTGCTTGTTGGTCTTTAGTTTTCCATAAGTCCTGCCACACAGAGGCTTGTGCTGGTTGACTGTTGGCTAGACTAAATGTCATTGCCGTAGCGAATAGCAAGCTAGGGCTAAGCATGAGGGTTAATAATCCTTGCCTAAAACTCATTAACATCGGGATGATTAATAACATAGCTAAATATGGACCCAGATCTTGCCAAGTTTCGCCTGCAAGATCCGTTTCGGTTGCCTTGCCATCAGTTGCCAGCCAGTGGGTGAGGGTGGAGATATCGCTACCATCTGTTTGAGCTGGCACAAGGATCCCTTGGTGTTGTTGGACAAGTTTCTGCAATAGACCGTAATCGGTTTTAGCGACAACGATTTCATTACTATTATCACGCAATAATTGACCATCAGCTAAACGAATGGGTGCACCTTGTTTACTGCCAAAAGCCATGATCGATAAACGATAACGGCTGTTAAGTGCGCTGCTTGCTTGATTAAATTGTTGTGCAGAAATGCCATCGGTCATGACAATAATATCGCCACTGACATGACCACCTTGAGCCAATAGTTTTTCTGCTAGAGATAACGCCGCTGTTAAGTTAGATCCTTTAGTGGGCATAATATCGGGTGATAATGTTGGCAGTAAGTTTAAAATAGTGTCACGGTCGCGGGTTAACGGGCTAATGGTATAAGCATCACCAGCATAGGCAATCAACCCTGTTTCGCCTTCTTTTAATTCATTTAATAAGTCGGTCGCTCTAAATTTAGCGTAGGACAAGCGATTTGGACTTAAGTCGGTGGCATACATGGACTGAGACATATCCATAATGAGCACTCGACCTTGTTCGGTTGCAAATACTGGCAGATTTTGTTTATTTAATGCCGGCCCTGAAAGCGCAATCACGGCGACTATCCAACTGGCAATTAATAGCCATTTGGGCTGATGACTTTTCTCAACCGTTTGGCTGATTAGTAACTGACTTAAATGTGGGGCGATATATTGTTTCCATGCTGATTGCTGGCTATGTTTACGCCAAAATAATGCACTTAATATTAATACCGGGATGAACCCTAATAGCCATTCAGGGCGAATGAAATGGATCATTATTGATTCGCCTCTTTGGTTTGGTTAGTTTTAGTCTGGTTGGTTTTAGCCAATAACTGGGCAGGCCATTGTTGCTGCAAACTGATTAAAAAACTAATCAGTAATGACATTAATAACGGCCAATAAAATAACTCACTTTTGGGACGATAACTCAATTGATCACGACTCACCGGTTCTAACTTGTCTATTTCTTGATAAATGCTGGCTAACTCTTCACTGTTTCGGGCTCTAAAATAACGCCCCTTAGTCATGGCAGCTAATTTTTTGAGTTGGCCTTCGTCTAAGTCCATTGATGGATTAATGCGCTCTTTTCCAAAAATAGTTCGGCGTTCTAATATTTCAGCGCCAACCCCGATAGTATAAATAGTGATGTTACGTTTCGCGGCAATTTGTGCGGCGACTTCTGGTTCAATATTACCTGCATTATTAGAGCCATCCGTTAACAGAATGAGCACTCGATTACTTTCGTCAACTTTATCAAAGCGCTTAACCGCAAGTGCAATGGCTTCACCGATAGCGGTTTGCTTGCCGACTAAACCTATCTGAGCATCATCTAAAAATGTAGCAACAGAGCGGCGGTCTAAGGTGAGTGGGGCTTGTAAATAAGCATGATCAGCAAATAAAATAAGTCCGAGTCTGTCACCTTTACGACGTTCGATAAAGTCACTAAGTACATGTTGTATTAGGGTAAACCTGTTAACAGTTTGTCCATTTATGACCATGTCTTCAATTTGCATACTGCCGGATAAATCCACCGCAATCATTAAATCACGGCCTTTTGCCGGTAATTCTATGGGATCGCCAAGCCACTGTGGTCGAGCGATTGCTAACAACAACAATATCCACATTAGCCAGTAACGTTTTCTGCTGCTTTTTCGGTTTACTGAGCTGGACACTGTAACCGTTGTAGCGATGCCGGGTAGCTGTAGATGTCCGCCGACATTATGTATGTTGATGCGTTTTATCAACAACGGAAGCGGCAGTAAGATTAATAACCATGGCCAATAAAATGCTAGCATTTGGCCTCCAGATATGAATTATTGGATGATAACGTTGTATCACTAAAAGGACGTTTATTGCTTAGCCAGGCTTTCGCTAAAGATTTTAATTGAGCTTTTTCGGTTTGATCTAAACCACTTGCTTGATGTCGCTTAATTAATAGTTGACCAATTTTATGTTGCTGGCCAGAGGCGAGGCGAGTATCTAACCAATCAAACCAAGGCTGACCGTTGAGTTTAGCGAGGTGTTCACGCGGTAAATAGGTAAGTGCGGTGCGTTTGAGTAAGCTGTTAACCTGTGCTGCAAAGGTATCATCTTCAATATCATAGCTATCTAGTAACGTCAGCGCGATTTTTCGTGGTGCATGATATTGATGTTGTTTATATAAACGCTTAACTAACCAGATTGCTAAGGTTATTAATATTGTTGCAATTATCCAATATCCAGGTGCGATAGGCACTGCACTAATTGGCTCTGGTAATACAATATCTTGCATTTGCGCTAAAGCGGAGGCTTTGGCGTCAATCGGCAATGGCTGTGTTGGTAAGTTAGCAGTGGTCATTTAACGTAAAATATCCAATTGTGCACTGAGCGGTTTAGCGGCATCGATGAATTTAGGTTGTACTTTTATCATATTCATTAATGAGACGAATTGCTGTAACTGCTGTTGCTGAGTACTTAACCAGGCTTCATAACTTTGACGTGTTAGGGTCAGTTGTTGTTGGCCATCTCGTACGGGTAAAGAAAATTGTTTGGGTAACGCTAAGGTTCCCTGCCTTAATGGATCGGTTACCACAAAGGCACCAATATCACAGTGACGCGACAACTCTGTTAAAGGCGCTAAACATTGCTGGTTGATATGTTGGCCGTCAGTAATAATCCAAATCAGTGACCCAGGCTTAGCAATGCGCTGTAGCCGTTGGCAGGCTTTAAACATATGGCCGGGATCGGGTGATAATTGATTTATTTTGTTTAATTGTTGTTGATGGACATTAATTAACCCTGAGGTTAACTGTAAAATACCTTGACGGCGACTACGTGGCTTTAGCTCTAAGTGAGTACTTTCACTGGCAATTAATGCCCCGAGTCTATCGCCATGGTTAATGGCATTCCAACCTAACGTTGTGGCTAAATGAGCCACTTGTACCGATTGTAATAGTAGCTGGGAGCCAAAGTATAAGCTGTGGCTCAAGTCTATCAATAGCAGGATAGGGCGTTCGCGTTCTTCAACAAACAACTTAGTATGTGCAACACCTGTTCGTGCAGTGACTCGCCAGTCTATAGTACGAACGTCATCTCCATTTTGGTAATGACGTACTTCAGCAAACTCCATACCGCGGCCTTTTATTTGGCTGCTTCGGTGACCAGACAATGCTGCTTTCGCCCGCGATTTGCGATCGGGTATGGCGCGGGATAAGCTTTGACAAGCAATAAGCTCTTGCTCATTTAAGCTCACACCATCACTGTAAAGTGGTAATGAATTAGTTGGGTTCATCATAATCTAATCATGCTTAATAATAGGTGCTCGTGCTGCAACATTTACGGTACGGCAACTTGACTAAGAATGTGATCAATCACCTGATCTGCCGTAACGCCTTCCGCTTGCGCTTGATAACTGAGTAACAAACGGTGACGTAACACATTAGGCGCAACAGCTTGAATGTCTTCTGGTGAAACAAAGTCTCGTTCATGTAACCAAGCACGCGCTCTGGCGCAACGTTCCAGTGAAATTGTGGCGCGAGGACTGACACCATATTCAAGCCATTTAGCTAAATCAGCACTGTAGCGCGCAGGTTGTCGAGTCGCCATCACAATTTCAACGATGTATTTCTCTAACGGTTCAGCTAAGTAAATATCTAATGCCTGATCTCTTGCTGCAAACACATCGGCTTGTGCGACGGGGTCTATCGTAGGCAACTGATGTGTTTTGGCCTCTTTACGCGATTGGCGTAAGATTTCGACTTCGGTTTCTGCGCTAGGATAATCGAGATTTAAGTGCATTAAAAAACGATCTAATTGCGCTTCTGGCAGCGGATAAGTACCTTCGTTTTCTAGCGGATTCTGTGTAGCCATCACTAAGAATAGTGGTGGTAAAGGATAACTATTTTTACCAACGCTAACCTGGCCTTCAGCCATGGCTTCTAATAGCGCTGACTGAACTTTAGCTGGGGCACGATTAATTTCATCTGCTAGGATTAGATTATGGAAAATTGGCCCCGCTTCAAATTCGAATGTCCCTGTTTGCTGACGATAAATATCAGTGCCAGTTAAATCGGCAGGCAATAAATCGGGAGTGAACTGAATACGATGAAACTCGCCTTCTACTCCATCACATAATGCTTTTACTGCACGAGTTTTGGCTAAGCCAGGAGGACCTTCAACTAATAAATGTCCGTTTGCGATAAGTGCTATCAGCAAGTTCTCAGTTAATACGGGTTGACCTAAGACAACATTATCTAAATAGGTGCGTAGTGAGTGGAAACGACTTAACGGCATAGCTGTACTCAATTTATTTAGTTGGCATTGGGATTATTACACCCTATGTTATGAATTCTATTGGTTTTTGGCTAGTAGGATTAACACAATTTAACTCTTTATGAAGTAGATAGTTGTAAACGCCTGTTTAAAACTATTCAATAAAAAGTTAGAATCAGGTCACACTTTGATGGTCTGACCAGATTATCTGGCAAAATAAAAATTTACCGGCAGAGCCGAGATAAGCTAACAATAATAGAGGGTGACACATGAGTGATAGACAACAAGTAACAAATTCCCGGGGTGAGCGCATTGCGATTGTTGCCGGTTTAAGAACACCATTTGCAAAGCAAGCAACCGCCTTTCATGGCGTATCAGCGCTAGATATGGGCAAAATGGTGGTTAATGAGTTGCTGTCTCGCTCTGAAATCGACTCTCAGTTAATTGAGCAGCTTGTCTATGGTCAAGTTGTGCAAATGCCTGCAGCACCCAATATTGCTCGTGAAATTGTACTAGGTACTGGCATGAATGTGTCAACAGATGCTTACTCTGTCACCCGAGCTTGTGCAACCAGTTTTCAGTCGGCGGTTAACGTAGCTGAATCAATTATGACCGGCAATATTGAAATCGGCTTAGCTGGTGGGTCTGACTCGTCTTCAGTACTACCTATTGGAGTATCAAAAAAGCTTGCACATGCTTTAGTCGATTTAAATAAAGCGCGTACTTTTAAGCAAAAATTTGCGATTGCACGTCGTTTAGGCTTGAAAGACCTGATGCCGGTACCGCCAGCGGTTGCTGAGTATTCAACGGGTTTGTCTATGGGGCAAACCGCAGAACAAATGGCTAAGACTTACAACATTAGCCGTGCAGATCAAGATGCATTAGCGCATCGTTCACATACATTGGCTACTGAAACGTGGAATTCTGGCGTGCTTCAACAAGAAGTGATGACAGCTCATATTCCACCTTACAAACAGTTTATTGATCGTGATAATAATATTCGTGAAAACTCTGTATTAGAGTCTTACGCCAAATTGCGTCCCGCATTTGACCGTAAGCACGGTACCGTTACTGCCGCCAACAGCACGCCATTAACCGATGGTGCATCGGCCATTATTTTAATGAGTGAAGGTCGTGCTAAAGCCTTAGGGTATCAACCTATTGGTTACATCAAGAGTTATGCGTTTACGGCCATCGATGTATGGCAAGACATGTTAATGGGGCCTTCGTATGCGACGCCATTAGCATTAAAACGTGCTGGAATGGAATTAGAAGATTTAACGCTGATTGAAATGCACGAAGCATTTGCGGCACAAACATTGGCCAATATGCAGATGTTTGGTTCTAAAAAGTTTGCAGCAGAGAAGCTGGGTCGTAATCGCGCGATAGGCGAAATAGACATGAGTAAGTTTAACGTATTAGGCGGTTCATTAGCCTATGGTCATCCTTTTGCGGCAACCGGTACGCGTTTGATTACCCAAGTGTGTAATGAACTTAAGCGTCGTGGTGGTGGTACTGGTTTAGCAACTGCTTGTGCTGCTGGCGGTTTAGGTGTGGCAATGATTTTGGAGGTGGAGTAATGAGCATGGAAAAAACATTTAATTTAGCTCGTCGTGACGATGGTATTGCCATTTTAACAATGGACGTTCCTGGCGAAACCATGAACACCTTAAAAGAACAATTTGGTCCTGAAATTAGTGAAATATTAACTGAAATCAAAGCTGATAACAGCATTAAAGGCTTGGTTGTTATATCTGGTAAGGCTGATTCGTTTGTTGCCGGTGCCGATATCACCATGTTAGCAGCTTGCAAGAGTGAAGCTGATGCTAAGGCATTGTCACAACAAGGTCATGTGGTTTTTTCTGAGCTTGAAGGATTATCAATTCCTGTTGTTGCTGCTATCAATGGTGCTTGTTTAGGTGGTGGCTTAGAATTAGCGCTAGCGTGTCATTTACGCGTATGCAGTGACGATAAAAAAACCATGCTAGGGGTGCCTGAAGTGCAACTGGGTTTGTTGCCCGGCGGCGGCGGTACTCAGCGTTTACCTCGACTAGTCGGAATTGCAACTGCGTTAGATATGATGCTTACTGGCAAGCAAATTCGTCCTAAACAAGCATTAAAAATGGGGTTAGTGAATGATGTTGTGCCTAACTCTATTTTGCTTGAAACCGCGATAGAGCTAGCAAAAAAAAGTAAACAAGCTGCAAAACCTGTGGTGCAATCTAAAATTAATCAGTTTTTAGAATCATCTTCATTTACTCGCGATATTATGTTTGATCAAGCTCGCAAACAGGTAATGAAAAAAACTCAGGGGAATTATCCTGCGCCAGCTAAAATCATCGATTGTGTTCGTCAAGGTATGAATAAAGGCATGGTGAAAGGGCTTGAGGTTGAAGCAACTCATTTTGCTAATTTAGTGATGTCGAAAGAGTCGGCAGCATTACGTAGCTTGTTCTTTGCCACCACTGAAATGAAAAAAGAAACTGGTGCTGAAGGTGCTGTGCCACGCAAAGTTAAAAAAGTAATGGTATTAGGCGGTGGGTTAATGGGCGGTGGTATTGCGTCTGTAACAACCACTAAAGCTAAAATTCCAGCGCGTGTCAAAGACATTTCAGAGCAGGGATTAAGTAACGCACTATCATATGCTTACAAACTGCTAGATAAAGGCGTTAAGCGTCGTCATATGACACCTATAGCGCGTGACAATATCATGGCATTAATGACAACGACGACTGAATATACAGGTATTAAAGATGCCGATATCGTTGTTGAAGCGGTATTTGAAGATTTAGCACTTAAACATAAAATGGTTCAAGACGTTGAGCGTGAATGTGGTGAAAACACCATTTTTGCTTCTAATACGTCTTCATTACCGATTGGTCAGATTGCCGCAGCGGCAAGTCGTCCTGAAAATGTGATTGGCCTACATTACTTTTCTCCGGTAGAAAAAATGCCGTTAGTTGAGGTGATTGCCCATAAAACCACATCGCCAGAAACGATTGCAACTACAGTGGCGTTTGCACGCAAGCAAGGAAAGACACCTATTGTGGTTCAAGACGGCGCAGGTTTTTATGTAAACCGTATTCTAGCCCTGTATATGAACGAAGCTGCGCAGTTATTACTTGAAGGTCAACGTGTTGAACACCTAGATCGCGCATTAGTGAAGTTTGGTTTCCCTGTGGGACCGATGACTTTGCTTGATGAAGTGGGCATTGACGTAGGTGCTAAAATTTCGCCAATTTTAGAAAAAGAGCTCGGCGATCGCTTTAAAGCACCTGCAGCATTTGACAAGTTATTAGCCGATGACCGTAAGGGTCGTAAAAATGGTAAAGGTTTCTATCAATACGGACCTAAAGCTAAAAAAGCCAAATTGGTTGATGAATCCGTTTACAAAGTGCTCGATATCTTAATCGCTTCGGATAAAGAAGCAAAAGATGTGGCAGAGCGTTGTACTATTCAAATGCTCAATGAAGCTGTTCGTTGTCTTGAAGAAGGGATTATTGCCTCTGCAAGAGATGGTGACATCGGTGCTATATTCGGTATTGGCTTCCCGCCATTCTTGGGCGGCCCGTTCCGTTATATCGACACCTTAGGTGCAAGTAATTTAGTGGCAACTTTACAAGGTTATCAATCACTGTACGGTGACCGTTTCGCACCGTGTGATACGTTAGTAAAAATGGCTAGTGATGGCAGCCAATTTTATAAAAAGTAAACCGAGTGATTGTTATTGATAATATTTAACCTGAACTCGGGATAAGAATTGAACTAAACGCCCTCTTTACGATCAGATCTTTCGACCAAGAAGGATTTAATC
>NZ_JBEOPN010000036.1:0-49611 GCF_040310085.1 Shewanella sp. S1-58-MNA-CIBAN-0166
AATCCCCACCAGAATACTGGTAGGGATTATCTTTCATCTGCAAGATCGGTCAAGTGCCCTTAAACGATCGGCATTGACCCAATTGGGTAGCGTTTATAAAGAGCGTTATGTATCAATCAATACTAAAAATTATTTCTTAGCTTTTTTCTTAGTTGATTCACTAACCCATTTACCGCCGATAAACTTAGAAGACCAACCGGTAGCTTTGCCGTCAACTTCAGTAGCAACATACTGCTCTTTGGTTTTACGACTAAATTTAACCGAGGCTTTATTGCCTTCATCATCTTCGACTGGCGCATCGGCAAGATACGCATATTTAGGCCATAACAAATCACGATACTGCACTAACTCTTCCACTAACGGCGCACGTGTTTCACGCGATTTAGGGAAAGTACTGGCGGCTAAAAATATGCCAGCAGCACCATCACGAAGCACAAAGTGAGCATCCGATTTAGTACATTTTAATTCAGGTAGAAAGATAGGATCTTCTTTTGGTGGCGCCGCTTCACCGCTTCTCAGCAACTTACGGGTGTTTTTACACTCGCTATTGGTGCAACCAAAATACTTACCAAATCGACCGTTTTTAAGTTCCATATTATTGCCGCAACGATCGCACTCAATAATTGGACCTTCATAGCCTTTAATCTTAAATTGTCCAGCTTCAACTTCGTAACCATCACATGACGGGTTATTACCACAAACATGTAATTTACGTGTTTCGTCAATGAGATAACTGTCCATCGCGGTACCACACTTACCACAACGATGTTTAGCACGTAACGCTTCCGTTTCGCCATCTTCATTGTCGCTTACCGCTTCTTCACCTGGGGTTAAGTTAAGCGTGGTCTTACAACGTTCTTTAGGTGGTAACGCATAACCAGAACAACCTAAGAACACCCCTGTTGAACCAGTACGAATACCCATTGGACGGCCACAGGTTGGACACTTAATGTCGTCTGTTAATACCATCTCATTAGGGCGCATACCGCCTTCATCGGGATCTAACTCGGCCAACAATAACTGCTTGGTAAAGTCGCCATAAAAACCGTCTAATACTTTTTTCCAGTCCAGCTTACCTTGAGCAACATCATCTAATGTTTGCTCCATGCTGGCGGTAAAGTCGTAGCTCATTAATTCTTTAAAACTGCCGACTAAGCGTTCGCTGACAATCTCACCCATTTTTTCAGCAAAGAAACGGCGGTTATCAACTTTAACGTAACCACGATCCTGAATGGTTGAAATAATCGTCGCATACGTTGAAGGACGACCAATACCACGCTTCTCAAGCTCTTTAACCAAAGACGCTTCACTGTAACGCGGTGCAGGCTTGGTAAAGTGTTGCTTAGGAGATAAGGTTTCAAGCACTAACTTGTCACCTTTTGCAACGACTGGTAGCGTCTTATCTTCTTCGTTTTTCTTACTCACTTGTGGCTGAACACGAGTCCAACCATCAAAACGTAAGGTACGGCCACTGGCTTTTAATTCGTAATCACCCGCGGTTACCGTTAAACGTGTTGCATCATATTGAGCAGGTGTCATTTGACATGACACAAATTGACGCCAGATAAGCTCATACAAGCGCTGAGCGTCTCTTTCCATATCGGTTAACGAAGCGGACTGCACAGCCACGTTCGACGGTCTAATAGCTTCATGCGCCTCTTGAGCGCCCTCTTTGCTACCATAACGAATAGGTTCTGCCGGTAAATACTTGTCACCGAACTCGGCACCAATCATTTCACGTAAGTTTTCAACCGCTTCTTTACTCAAATTGGTTGAATCGGTACGCATATACGTAATGTGGCCAGCTTCGTACAAACGCTGCGCCATCATCATGGTTTTCTTAACACCAAAACTAAGACGAGTACTGGCAGCTTGCTGCAATGTCGACGTAATATAAGGTGCCGAAGGTTTGCTTGAGGTTGCTTTATCTTCACGCGCAGTGACAACATACTTTGCATCACGCAACGCATCGACAGCGACTTTAGCTTGCGCTTCATTAATCGGTTCAAATGCAGCAGATTGATACTTCATCACCTGCATTTTCAAGCTAGCGGCGGTAGGTGTATTTAACTCAGCATGGATATCCCAAAACTCTTCTGGAACAAACGCTTTAATTTCACTTTCACGCTCTACAACTAAGCGCACTGCTACGGACTGAACACGCCCAGCAGATAAACCTCGAGCGACTTTTTTCCATAATAATGGTGATACCATAAAGCCAACAACACGGTCTAAAAAGCGACGAGCTTGCTGGGCATTAACCATATTGGTATCAAGTACCGACGGTTTACTAAACGCATCTTGAATCGCTGTTTTAGTAATTTCGTTGAACACAACTCGCTGATACCGTGAAGGATCACCACCAATAATTTCCTGTAAATGCCAGGCAATGGCTTCCCCTTCACGGTCCAAATCCGTTGCGAGATATATTTGGTCAGCAGTTTCTGCTAACGCTTTTAATTCTTTAACAACTTTTTCTTTACCAGGCAGAATTTGATACTTAGCCGCCCAATCTTTATCTGGGTTAACACCCATTCGCGCCACAAGCGCTTGTTTGTCTCTGATCAGCTTGTATTTAGCTTTTTCTTCAGGAGATAATTTCTTAACTTCTGCTGCGGTTTTAGTCACAGTTGTACCGTCAGAAGTAGACGAAGTTGGTAAGTCACGAATATGACCTACACTCGACTTCACAATGAAGTCTTTACCAAGATATTTATTAATTGTCTTGGCTTTGGCCGGCGATTCGACAATAACTAGCGATTTACCCATAGTTTTATTTGCGCCAAAAAGTCTCGAAAAAAAGAAAATTGATTCCATATATAGAGGGTTGAGACAATAGTTTCAAGTTAATCCCTCTTTTACATGGCTAGTAAGTCATTTTTTAATCAGAATTGAATCAAAAATAAAAAATGTAAAAAATAATATGCGTTTTTTAAACGTAATTTTTCACTTAATGATACTTGCGAGCACCTTCAGTGCATTTTTAGTCATTTATACACATTTGTACAAATTAACCACACCTTGTTAACCCTTATAGCTTCAGTATACTGGGGTTAAATTAGCGTTAACTGACATGAACAATCACGTTCCTTTTTTATAAGTAACACAAATGAGTGTAACTACAATAATAATTATTCACTAAAATTCTCAAGGATCACGAATGAAGCATTTTGAAGCGAACTTTGATGGCTTGGTTGGACCAACCCATAACTATGCCGGATTATCATTTGGTAATGTGGCCTCATTTAGTAATGCGGCCCAGACATCAAATCCTAAAGCGGCAGCTAAACAAGGTTTGCAAAAAGCCAAGTCATTAGCAGATTTGGGGATGGTGCAAGGGGTATTAGCCCCACAGGAGCGCCCAGACCTATACACATTGCGTCGAATTGGTTTTTCTGGGTCTGACGCTGAGGTTTTACAAAAAGCTGCTCAGCAGGCTCCTGCGCTACTTAATGCTTGTTGCAGTGCATCAAGTATGTGGACAGCTAACGCGGCTACAGTGTCACCCAGTGCAGACACCTGTGACGGTAAAGTTCACTTCACCCCAGCTAATTTAGTTGATAAATTACACCGCAGTATTGAACCTGTCACTACCGGCAATATTTTGCAGGCGACATTTAATAACGACCGCTATTTTAAGCATCATCAACATTTGCCAGAACACGCAAGCTTTGGTGATGAAGGAGCAGCTAATCATACTCGACTATGTTCTGAATATGGTCATGCTGGCGTTGAATTATTTGTCTATGGTCAAACAGCAACTAACCCTAACGCCCCTAAACCAACAAAATATCCAGCTCGCCAAACTTTGGAAGCATCTCAAGCAGTAGCGCGGTTGCACCAACTTGAAGATGAAAGCTGCGTGTTTATGCAGCAAAATCCAGATGTGATTGATCAAGGTGTATTCCACAATGACGTTATTTCAGTGGGTAACAAAAATGTGTTGTTCTACCACGAACAAGCGTTTTTAAATACCGAAGCAAAGTTCGATGAAATTCGCCGTAAAATGAACTCTGATATGCATTTTGTCAAAGTCACCACAGAGCAAGTATCCATTGATAATGCCGTTCGTAGTTACTTATTTAATACCCAAATCATCACCCTACCTTCAGGTGAAATGGCCATTATTGCGCCAACAAATTGCCAGGAAAACCCTGCTGTATTTGCTTACTTAAATGAACTTGTTACCTTAGGCACGCCGATCAAACAAGTGCGCTATTATGATGTTAAGCAAAGTATGCAAAACGGTGGTGGTCCAGCCTGTTTACGTTTACGAGTCGCGATGAACGAACAAGAAGTCGCTGCAGTTAATCAAAACACATTGATGAATGACGGTTTATTTACGCGATTAAATGCTTGGGTTGATAGACATTATCGTGACCAACTCACGGTAAGCGATCTAGCAGATCCACAATTAATTATTGAATCACGCACCGCGTTAGATGAACTCACACAAATATTAAAGTTAGGCAGCGTGTATCAGTTCCAAAGATAACGTTTTAAAAAAGATTCAAACTCAATACATGCCGTTGATAAAATCAACGGCATTTTCATATGTAAAAAACTCAACATATTAAACAAAAAAATCGGTCACTAATGTGACCGATTTAACACTAAATCACCAATTTAGTAGCGGAAGCAAGTCGAAATATTAACCATCATCACGGACACTTACACTATAACTTTCAGCTTCACCAAGTGGAGTTTTGACTGTAATAATGAGCAACCCAGAAGATTTTTGGTTAGGACTCGCTTCACGAGTAACAGTAAACCCATATAATAAAGGCCTATTTGATGCATTATTACCAATCGTAAAACTACCTAAAGAAGATAATAAACCGTTATCTAAAGACGTCGTTATCGTAGTATCTATAGGTAAGGTATTATTATTTAAATCAGATACAAACAGGTAGACCGTCTTATCCGAAACACCTGTTAAAGCCGTTAAGTCTATCGCTGTAACAGGAGTAATATTCCACCTGAATCAATATCAACTAAACGGCCATAAGGTACAGAGCCTGACATAACAATAGGCATGTTCCTAAACACATTAAGTTGTGCTTGAGTGTTATCTACACCTGTTTGAGTACAGCTTGCGGCAGAAGATGTTGCACACAGTAAACCCGTATAAAATCCATCTGCACTATCGAAGCTTCCATTGGCATTAAAGTCAATGTATTCCTCGGTTACAGCGCCAGCAGGAACTGGTGAACCTCGGTAATTACCATCTTCGTTGTGATCGGTAAAGGCTTCAGTTAAATCGATGAAATCTTCACCAGTATCAAACAGACCATTACCATTTAAGTCTACAAAACTCTCTTCACCAATCGCAAACGCAGTTATCGTAGAACGACCTGGACGTGGTTCAGCTATTATAGAAGCGCTACCATCAACGTAAGCTGATAATAAATTACCTGAACAAGGTGGACGAGAAGCATCTACACCACCACCAACAAAAGCAACAGGACAAACAACCGATGTTCCTTCAAAAGGACGAGGGTTTTGACTTGTCCACTCAACAGAACATGCACCCGTTGCATCTAGTGTCTGGCAACTAGCGCCTATAGAACCACCTTCTGTTCTGAAGTTAATAACGGTTCCGTCAGGTACAGGGTTATTGAAATGGTCGGCTGAACGAATTGTGATGGTGGAAGATGCACCGTCATGATTCCATGCTTCAAGATTAAGAATCGTCGCAGATAACGAGAAACTATTATAATCAGCTAATCCAGTAGTGACCGTTAGGCTATCAGACACATTGGCAACGATTGGGCTTGTAGCATCAGTCGCGTCTTGCCACACTGCAAACACTTTAACAGGCGTTGGAACTGTACCCGAACGCACAGTAACTGAAACGTTACCACTTGCATCGGTATAGGCAACAGCATACTTGTTAGGTGTATTGATGTCAGCTGGGTATTCGCTATCACCAACTTTAGGAAAATTAGGGCAATTAACAAAGTCAGATGCTAATGGGGCTGGAGTAATAACCATCCCACCCACATCTGTCGAAAGCTCAAAACAGACTCGTTGAGCGCTTGCCGGTTGTCCTACTTCATTAAGCAATTTAAACGCGACACTCGATGTTTCTGAGCGAGCACCAGCACCATCTAAGCCACCAGATACTTTTAATGCAAGCTCTGTAGGAGATGCACTTATAAATTGGATTGATCCAACAGAGATAGGACTGATAGTAATATCTGCTGTAGCACTTACACTTGATGCTCCTGTAATTGCTGAAACAGTAACAGTATCCGTACCTTGACAATTAATGCTTCGATAGGTAGCAAAACCTTTACCCGCATTTGTTATCACCGGAGAATCAACCACTGCATTACCTGCCGACATACATTGAGAAGAAAACTCTAATGTGAAGGGTTGGCTTGTCTCAATACTTCCATCCGGAGATTTAACGGTCACTTCAATAACAGTAGAACCACCAGCAGGTAAAGTATTAGTACCTATATAGGTACTAACTTCAAGAGAGATATCTACACGACCGATCTCAAACGCTTTGGTAGAAGTCACTTGTTTAACTTTTAAAGACACTTCACCGGCACCAACATCACCGTTTGAATATAGATCTAAAACAGCCTTACCGTCAGCATTTGTTATTGCAGTTGCTGAATTAGGGCTAATTGCACCTAATGTTGTACCAGCAGTTACTAAGACTTGTTTTAAAGGTTGATTAGAACCATCAAGTTTAACTATTGCCCCTAAAATACCAGGCCGTTGATTGGTAATATTATCTGTAATAGGACATAATTCGAAATTTTTCAATACCTTATCGAAACCAGCAACACCATTACAGTCATAAATTTCAAAACTGATAGATGGGTCTGCTGCGACAGGATCGATATCATCACCAGCCGTGGTAAAACTAGCTGTTGCCGACGTTAAACCATAGCTAGCAGTGACAGTTGCAGCCCCCTCAACGGTTCCTGCTGTAATAGTTAATTCAGCTTTACCTGCTCCATCAGTAAGAGCTGTCCCTACTGAAGGTAAAAACTCACCTAAGCTACTAGAAAATGATACAACTTTTCCACTTAATGGGTTGTTATTTCGGTCAAGTAGATAAACTTGTACACGGCCTGGAGATGCTTGGCTAATACTAGAAGCCTGATTTCCAGTACCATCCAATAAGCTTATAGATAATGAATTGTTTTCACCATCGCCACCAGGAGCATCGCCAGCCACACTATAATTAAATGTTTCGACCAATAACTCACTGCCTAGATTAAAGGTTGCTTGAATAGTACCAGCACCATCCACCGTACCAGTTAATAGAGTCACTTTAGCAAAACCACTCGCATCAGTTAGTGCATTACCTGACGTTGGATTAATCACCCCCTCACCAACTAGAGAGAAATTAATTAATGCATTCGGCACAGCTATTCCATCTTTTAATAACGAAGCTATTACTGTTCCTGGCGAAGTCTTACTTATATTTCGTAATTCATTACTCGATGAATCGAATACTGTAAGATTTAGAGCATAAGAATCGATAGGCTTAATAATGACTTCATCGCCCAAGGTCTCAAAATAGATACTTACTTTAGAAGTCTCTATTTCAACAGATAACTTAGCCGCTCCCGCAACATTACCAGCGGTCAAACTAATTGATGCAACACCGTTAATGTCAGTAACAACTGTACCTATGATAGGGGATAGATTCCCTAAACTAGAAGAGAACGTTGCTAATTTACCAACCAGAGGTAATCCATTTAAATCAACATATGTAGCTTCCACTTTAGCTGGAGTGGAATTACTTATTATAGAGATTGGGTTACCGCTATTATCAACTAACTTTAACGATAATCTATTGGTACCTGCTGCGACACCATCACCTAACATGTAAAAATTAACAGACGTAGTTAAACCTAATGCGGAGCTAATAGTGACTGTTGCGGCAGTCTCCACATCAGCTGTACGCAATTTAATTTTTGCAATTCCTGTAGCATTAGTAAGCGCAGTTCGACTAGCAGGCTCAAATGTACCGTAAGAACTATCATTTAAAGCAAATGAAACGACTTGATTTGCAATACCTACTCCAGCAGAGTCCGCCAAAGCAACCTCTATGTAGCCCGGTTGCGCATCTGAAATTTCAGTTATTGCAGTACCCGCAGCATTAAGTAATTTGGCTGTTAATGTTGAAGAGCCTGAAACACCAGCATCACCTTTAGAATAAAAATTAATCCCAATAGTTTCTTGTTCATCAATAGTAACATTAACTGTGCCAGCACCCTCTTTGTTGGCTGCTATGACTTTAATCATAGCCATACCGTCAGCATCTGTTAACGCAGTTCCACTATTAGGGATAAAAGTCGCTAAGGCTGTATCGTTTAGTTCAAAACTCACAAGACGATTAACTATTGGATTGCCAGCGGGGTCTTGGTAATCAACATGAATATATCCAGGCGTCAAAAAACTAATATTACTAATCTCATTACCGGCGGTGTCTTTTAAAGAAAGCTTTATTTGATTCTCACCTGTCACGGCACCATCACCAGACATTGTTACACCTGTAGATGCCGATTCACCAGAATCAAGAGATGCAGTAACAGTAACGGCCCCTTGAGAAGATGAAGTACTTAACGTTACTTCAGCAACACCATCAGCATTAGTTTTGGCTGTACCTGACGTCGGAGTAAAAACCCCAAATGAACTATCAGATAAAGAAAAAGTAACAACCTTGTTCGCCACTGAATTATTAAGTGAACTCGAAACAGTTGCTTTTAGAATTGCAGGCGAAGCTGCTGATATATCGTTCGATGAAGTACTCAGTGAAATAGATAAAACTTCTGTTATTCCACCATCGCCTCCAGAATCAGTTCCATCATCAGTAATACTTCCTCCTCCACCACACGCGAAGAGAAAAATTGAACATAAAAGCGCAAAATAAACTTTATATGCTGACCTCATTGTCAGGCTCCCTGTTACATTAAGATTAAACTAAATAATTATTATAGTTACTTATACATTAACAATACGCAAACATCTTATAACTTTAGCATAACTCTACTATTTTATTCGCTATTTATTGGCGAAAACTTTCACTTTTATGCCATTTCCTAAGTTGCCGATACCTGCTAATCTTTAGCGCATTCAATAAAGACATAAAATAATATGATGAGAAGGAACACTCTGTGAGTAATCAATACAAGCTCGGACTCACGAGCAAAATTTTAATTGGCATGGCATTAGGCATTATATTTGGCCTAGCATTGAGAAACTTTTTCCCTGGTAGTCAATTTATTCAAGAGTACATTACCGATGGATTCTTACATGTCATTGGTACTATCTTCATCTCAAGCTTAAAAATGCTTGTCGTACCTTTGGTATTTATCTCATTAGTATGCGGTACTTGCTCCCTTAGCGATCCATCTAAACTGGGACGTCTTGGTGGCAAGACCATATCCTTCTATTTATTCACTACCGCTATTGCGCTCACTATTGCGATTCTAGCAGCCGTGTTAATCCATCCAGGTAATGCAAGTTTGGCCGGTAACGTATTAGAATACTCGGCAAAAGACGCGCCTAGCCTGTCTGAAGTCATTATTAATATTGTACCGACAAACCCTATGCAAGCCATGAGTGAAGGCAATATGTTGCAGATTATCCTATTTGCAGTTGTTTTTGGCTTTGCCATCTCACATATTGGTGAAAGAGGTACGCGTATAGCGTCATTTTTTAACGACTTAAATGATGTGATTATGCGTGTGGTTACCTTAATTATGCAGTTAGCACCTTATGGTGTGTTTGCACTGATGGCGACCCTCAGCTTAACGTTGGGCTTAGAAACCTTCGGTAGTGTTGTCAAATACTTCCTCCTGGTGGTTGCCGTTTTATTTATCCAAGGCTTAGTGGTTTACCCTACTCTACTAAAACTGTTCTCGGGTCTCAGCCCGTTGATGTTTTTACGTAAAATCCGCGACGTACAGCTGTTTGCTTTTAGTACCGCAAGTTCCAACGCAACATTGCCGGTAACCATTGAAACCGCAGAGCACAGAATGGGCGTCGACAACAAAATCGCGTCATTCACCTTACCACTTGGTGCCACTCTCAACATGGATGGCACCGCCATTATGCAGGGTGTTGCAACGGTATTTATTGCCCAAGTATTTGGTATTGAACTGAGCATCATGGATTACGCGACTGTAGTGGTAACGGCCACACTGGCATCTATCGGTACTGCGGGTGTGCCTGGTGTCGGCCTTATTATGCTGGCAATGGTGTTAAACCAAGTAGGCTTACCGGTTGAAGGTATTGCCTTAATTATTGGTGTAGACAGAATGCTAGACATGATCCGCACTGCAGTAAACGTCACTGGTGATGCAGTGGCTACGGTGATCATTGCCAAATCAGAAGGCGAATTTAATGAAGAAGTCTTCAACGATTCGCAAGCAGGTAAAGCAGCCAAAAGTTTTGAAGAACAAGTGCTTAACGCAAAAAAATAACACTTAAGTTCACCTTATATAAAAAAGCGCTAATTTAGCGCTTTTTTATTATCTTTTTCCTACATAAATGTGCCATTATAATCAACTTACATTGAAATAAGCTCTCATAGATATCAACAAATGGATATCAACAAATGGATATCAACAAATGGATATCAACAAATGGATATCAACAAAATCTAGCCAGCTTTAACTTATAAAAAACGGAATAAATATGGACATGACTTTATTGGCGGGTTTAGCGGTTATTCACATTGTGGCATTAATGAGCCCAGGACCTGACTTTGCCATTATCGTTAAAATGGCTACGCAGCAAACACGCTTAACCGCACTTTATTGTGCCTTCGGCATTGCTGTCGCTATCTTAATTCACACTTTTTTGTCGTTGATGGGCATCAGTGTGATGATACAACAGTCTCATGTTGCCTTTATGACCGTACAACTAATTGGCAGTAGCTATTTAGCATGGATGGGATATGGGGCGCTCAAGTCAGCTATCACCAGTATGATTAGCAAACGTCGTAATTCAGATATTTCATCAACGCAACCTAATGTGGCAAAAGCGGCGCTGATATCGTCATTAAAGGGATTTAAAGTTGGACTATATACCAATCTACTGAATCCTAAAGCGCTGATCTTTTTTATTACTTTATTTTCTGTATTGATTACGCCACAAGTCAATTACTCAACTAAAATTGCCGCCACGGTATTGTTATTTGTGTTGTCATTGGCGTGGTTTAGTTTACTCGCACTGATCCTATCTAAACCTCGGGTACAACAAAAATTACTCGCGGCCAATACCATTATAGATCTACTCGTTGGGATTATTTTTATTGCCGTTGCAGTCACGATTGCCAATAATATAATTCATCAAATTATCGGTCAGTTTTAAACATGATTAAATTCGATTAAGTAAGCAGTTGAATAAGTTGACTATTTTTATCAAGCAGTTACCTGTTTGAGCCACGATGCTTACCCGTTTATAGCTTTAAACTAAGAGACTTTAGCAAGCCTGTAAACGGCTGCGAGGATAATGCAATAATCGACGTGCTAAATAATCCACAACCACATTCAAACCCGCAGTGAAAAACAACAGCAACAATGCCCCACTAAAGCGAATTTCAGAAAAATTACTGTCGACATAAAAACCCAACGTCATCACCCCAAGCATGCCCAAGATAGCCGTTTCACGGATAATCACTTCAAATCGATAAAACAGCAGTCCCATAAAATGTGGGTATATGGCAGGTAGCACTAGATAACTGTACTGATCAATCCTAGGCTTGTATGTCAACGGCACACTAATGCTGTCAGCTTGACGTGACATTAAAAAGACCATCAGGCCGCTATTGTGCAGCGCTAACGCGATAATCGCTGGCAACATCGAGGGCCCTAATAGCATCATAAACACAAAAGCCAATAAATATTCAGGCAATGAACGTAATATTAAATTCACCGCCCTCATGATTAAAATAACCACTTTTGGCATCATCAAGCGGGTATTAAAAGGCAATAATACCAACGTCAACACATGAGTTAACCCCAAGGCACAAAAAGCCAGTACCAAGGTAGCAACCATCCCGGGAAACACTTGCTGGCTGATTAATGTATAACTCCAGTTAACGAGCTTCGATAGGTTATCTGTGTCAAACCAGCTCAAGAAGGGTTGTCCTTGAAGCATCGGTGGTAAAACATCAACACTGATAAAACGCCAAATAAGTTGCGAGTCGATAACAGGAATGGGAGGTAAGAAGTACACAGCAAGCGGTAAATACAGCCAAAGCATTATCGGTTTAGCCCAAAAACGTATGCTACCAATTAACAACACAAATAAGATTAATAGTGCACCGCCTTGTTGATAATGCCCCTGACGAAAAGCGGATTCTAAATAAAACCCTAATGTCGGCATACCAATAAAGCCCAACACAGCACTACTACGAAGCGCGCATTCAAAACGGTAACGAATATAATCGACAATCTGCGGATACATGTGCATCCATCGACCATATATAAATGCCGACAGTTTATCGGTGCCCTTAGGCAGTGAAAATAAGGTATGCATTGGCGCTTGCTGTAAAATATCAGCAAACACACGGGCAAAAGTAGCAGCATAAGGAAGCGCTATGGCTAAAATACCGGTAATGGCTGAAAGACCAAATATCTGTAAGAATATCAATGCCCAAAATATCTCATGGATAGCACGGATAAATGCACACATTGCCGCCACTACAGGATGTTGATACCACAATGCTAATGGAAATCCCAATAGCAACCCAATCGTAATCCCAAGCAGCGCAAAACTAATGGTTTGCCACAGCGCATCAAGTAAATACTCTGTCGCGAAAAAGTCAGGGTGCACAAAGCCTTGCCACATGCGACCAAGCTCAGACCAAGGATCGAGTGCAATCACCTCGGTATCAGCAAAAAACCAACACACGGAGACCATGAGTAAAAGCAACAGAGTGATTTTCTGCCAATGCCCTACAAAAGAGTAGCGACTGTGAGTCATCATTTTAGGCATTATAAAAACGGGGATAGAATGAAGATAAATCGCTTAGCAGCATCAACATGTTCATATTTATGCCACTGAATGGTTTGGTAAATCGGCTAATGCATAATGCTGTGATAAATGAGCCAGAGATAATTGGCTCGCTTTGTCATCCAGTACTACTTTGCCATCACTAATGACAATAATACGCTCAAAGTTTGCTAACGCTAGCTCGGCATCATGTAGCACACAAATAACACTCTGATGCGTTTGCTTAATCAAGTTTAGTAATCGTAAGCCCATTAGCGGATCTAATGCAGAAAAGGGCTCGTCGCCCATAAACACTGATTGTTGTTGAAATAACGCTCTGGCTAAGGCCACACGTTGGCGCTGACCACCAGACAACTCACTGACTTTCTGTTGCAAAGGCACGGTTAGTTCTAGTTGCTGGCAAATAGCGCCGATTTGTTGTTGCGGCTTATTAAACGGCAACAACAAATTAGCCAAATTATACCAACGGGAATAACGCGCTAACCCACCAATAAACACATTGTGATATATCGACAGGTTATCAACTAACCCCTGTGCTTGTGAGCACAAACAGGTCTGCTCGGCCAATTGTTGATAAAGGTGATGCAACAGCGTGGTTTTACCCACGCCTGAAGGGCCTAAAATAGCCACATGCTCTTTTGCCTTAAATGACAAATTCACTTTAGGTAATATAATTTGCTGGTTATAACCTAAATCAACATCAACCAACGACAACATTAATCGAGCATTCCAATTGTTTTTGCCACGCGCTCAATCGGTTCATAATCGCTATTTTTAGCCGGTACAAATGACTCACGTGGGAAGCTGGCTAACAAATCTTTATCCGTCATACCAATTAACGTTTTAGTCAGCTTTTCTTTAAAGCCTGCACCAAACGTTTCATCAACACCCGAATGCACCGTCCATTGATAATCTGGGTAAGTAGGGCTTTCCCAAATAACTTTCACTTTGCTGGTATCAACTTCACCGTTTTCAACTGCTGTGTCCCACACTTTGTAATTAACCGCGCCGACTTGATAAACACCTGCTTCAACTTGGCTGATAGTGCGGCTATGGTCGCCAGAAAAACCAATGCGTTTAAAAATTTGTTCAATTGGCTTACCGGTATTTTTTTCAATAAAATACTGTGGCATCAAACGGCCTGAAGTTGAGTCTTTAGAACCAAAGGTAAAGGTATAATCATTCAATGAAGGAAAATTAGTTGAAGCAGCCATTTCAGTAGATTTATGAGCAATCAAATAACTCTTGAAAAACTGATCTTCAAAACCTTGGGCAATAGCCTCAGAACCGGGCACTAAACGACGCGCTTGCACACCAGATAAACCACCAAACCAAGCAAGTTGTACTTGGTTATTACGAAATGCTGTTACCGCTGCAGAATATGACTTTACCGGAATATATTTCACTTCCACGCCCAACTGCTCGGTTAAATAATCAGCCACTTTATCAAAGCGAGTCCGAAGCTGACTTTCATCTTCATCAGGGATAGCCGTAAAGGTAAACGTTGCACTTAATGCAACTGTCGAAAATAAACTTAAAAAGCTAGCCGATAATAAATGTGTTAGTTTCATCTCAATCTTAAAAGTTAGTCTGTCAATAACCCTATTCTAACTTACCTGATACCTGATTACACCGACAAAGCCCATTCAGTGTGAAATGTTAGCAAGAATAATTACTACGATGACCATAATGATAATAAGTTTTAATATAACCATCATAAAAAGTTTGGTTAATATTTAACCTTACCAACTTGTAGGGTAATATTGGCCAAGCACATTTCACATAAAGTGACGGCTTAACAAGGATGGATTATGCGCATATTGGTTATTGAAGACGACCCTCTGTTGTCACACCATTTACAGGTGCAGTTATCAGATCAAGGTAATCAAGTGCAAGTGGCATTAACCGCAAAAGAAGGATTTTATCAAGCCACTAATTATCCTATTGATGCTGCTATTATTGATTTAGGCTTACCCGATCAAGATGGAATAAGTCTAATCAAAATGCTGCGTAATGCAGATGTTAAAGCGCCGATTCTAATTTTAACCGCTCGACTAACGTGGCAAGATAAAGTCGAAGGGCTCAATGCTGGTGCAGACGACTACTTAGTTAAACCATTTCAAAAAGAAGAACTCATCGCCAGACTTGATGCCATAGTGCGCCGCAGCAGTGGTTTTGTTCGCTCAACCATCACCAGCGGTGCTCTGCAAATAGATGTCGCGGCAAAACATGTAACGCTAAACCAAACACCATTAGACATCACTGCCTTTGAATACCTTATTCTGGAATACTTGATGCGCCATTGCCATGAGGTTGTCGCTAAACAGCGTTTACTGGATGTGGTCTATGCCGACAAAGAAGGCGATCCCAACACTATTGAAGTGATGGTCAGCCGATTAAGAAAGAAACTTGCTCAAGGTGGAATAGAACAGTCCATCATTACCCTTCGCGGCCAAGGATATAAATTTAACCACCCATGCGACTAATTTTACGACCTAAAAAACGTCTGCTTACCAGGATGTTCTTAACCTCCTTGGGTATTATCGCGTTAGTAGGATTTGGTCTGGCCTGGTTAATTACCTTGCTCCATGCCCAAAATCGCTATAACCAAACCACCAGCGCCTTAATAGCTCAACTACCCATCATTGCCGCTGAGTTTCGCGAAAACAATCTAATCCCTATCACCCAGGCCCGTGAAGGTGACGACGTCGACACGCAATACATTATGGCTACCTGCAATAGCAGCTATAACACCTTATGGCGTTCTGACTTCGCTATCAGCTTAAACTTGAATAACATTTGTGAACAATATCTTGATATAAAAGATGATTTTCCACCGTTCTACCTCAATTTTAATGACCAACAAAGTTACTTTGCTTACTTGCTCAGCATTGACGTTGAAACCGAAATGTATCATCTATTGATTTTAAAAGACGCCACCACATTGAAAACTGAACTCAGTCAATTTAATCGACTCACTTATTTTAGATTGGCAATGGTAATGGCTATTGCACTGTTACTGCTAGTAAGTGCAGCCTACTGGGGAATGCGGCCATTAACGAAGCTGAAACAAGAGTTGATACAGCTGCAACAAGGACATAAAAAAAGCCTCTCACAAGATTACCCCGTTGAATTACAAGGCATCACCACGGCATTAAATCAACTTATGGACCAAACAGATCAACGTCAAACGCGCTATCAAAATGCCATGAACGACCTTGCTCACAGTTTAAAAACGCGTCTCGCCGCCAGTATTGCCATCATTGACGATGACTCATTAGATCGTCAGCAACAGCACCAAAAAATACTTGAACAAATAAATGACATGGATCATTTAGTACAGTATCAACTCAAGCGTGCCATGTTAGGCCAACAAGGCTTACGTCAACAACAAACCGCTATCGCACCGATTGCTCAACAACTTGCGCAAATGCTCGATAAAATATATCGAGACAAACATGTCATATTCACCCTAAACATATCAGCATCATTGCAACTACCACTCAGCAAAGGCGATGTAATGGAGCTATTGGGTAATTTACTGGAAAATGCATTTCGCTTATGTGGCAATAACGTCATGATCAGCGCCGCGAGCCTCGATAACAATATCATCCAACTCAGTGTTGAAGATGACGGCCCCGGCGTAGACCACGCCATTAAACAAAAAATAATCCAACGCGGTATGAGAGCCGACACTCAATCATCGGGACAAGGAATTGGTCTAGCAGTATGCCATGAGCTCGTTAGCAGTTATGGCGGCACAATGACCATTGGTACTAGCGAGCTTGGCGGCGCAGCTTTTGTCATTCAGCTCCCCGCAACGGCATAAGCACGCAGCAACAAAGTCAGCAATCAAATAAGCATATAAAGCCACAACTGGTTTTACTCAACAGTAATCACTAACTTAATGGCGCATAAAGTTGCTCGGCACGATTAAACATCGCCCAAGAAGTCGCAATATACTTATCGTTACTAATAGGTACATTGCCACGATGGCTGTGTGTAAAACCGGCTGGAGCAATCACCATAGTGCCTTTTTTGGGGCTTATTTTACGTTGTTGATAATAAAATTCTGTTTCGCCGCCCTCTTCAACATCATTCAGGTAAAACATGTATAACACCACCCGATGAAGCGCCTCATTATGGCCATTCTGTGGATACTGCTCTGAATGCCAATGCGGATATCCACCCACACCTTGCTGATAATGCTGCACATTAATCGTACCACTGCGATACAAATATTTAGTTAATGCCGCTGCCCTTGGCCGACCCAATACCTCAAAATTATCAGGCGTTAACGTTTGCGGTTGACCATTTTCATCTGCTACTTGTACAGAAACCGCTCCCATTAAGGTTAACGAGTATTGGGTAAAATAATCGCTAATATAGGTAAATGTCGCCGCTAAAAGTTCATTTTTTAATTCAGCTAAATCATCAAAAGCATCTAACATTAAATCACGACTGCGCTTTTTCTCGGTATCTACGCCAAAACCTGTATGGCCTGGCCCTACACTCGGATGCGTTTCAAATGCCGCAATTAAGCGATCACATAAATCATTACTTATCGCGTTGGGATATACTTCAATAAAATCCATAGGGAGTGACTATTGTTAATTTATTTATAGTAGTATGCTGCCACGCAATTAAAGTGCCTGTAAAGGGCAATACATAACATAGCTCATTGTTCTTCAAAGTAACTATCGATTGAATATGAAAAAAAACCAAAAAATCGCTGTAGAACAATTAGAAGTGGGTACCTTTATCCGCTTGCCTATTTCCTGGAAAGACCACCCTTTCCTGTTTAGCAGTTTTAAAATTAAAGACGCTGCACAAATTGAACTTATCAAAGGCTTAGGGCTAAAAGATGTTTTTTTTGATCCCGAAAAAAGCGATATTGAGCCTGTAACGTCCGAGAATGCCAACACCTCTAAACCCGACGAGCAGGCCCTCAACGCACTAAAAGAGCAAATGATTAACCAGAAGTCGGCCAAAATAGATGAGCAACAAAAGCTCAAACGAGATTTAAAGAAAACCGAACAACAATTTAATCGCTCAGTGTCGATGATGCGTTCAATGGTCTCTAAAATCAGTAGCCGACCACTCAATGCGGTCAGTGAAGCGAAAGACCTCATCAGCAACATGACCACCATGCTACTCAATAGCGATAATTTAGCCTTACATTTAATGGGCGATGCCAAAAATGATGAGCATATTTATCACCATTCACTCAACGTCGCCATGTTGTGTATGTTAATGGCAAAAGAGCTAGGTTGGAGCCGCGAAGAAGTTGAAACGATTGGTATTGGTGGGTTATTTCACGATATAGGTAAACTCAAAGTTCCGAGTAACATTATCAATAAGCGAGTGCCTCTTACCACACCAGAAGAAAACTTCATTAAACAACACCCATTAATGAGCATTAATTTTCTTAAACTCGCTGACAGCTTTCCAGACGAAGCCAAACCGTTAATTGCTAATCATCACGAATTTTTAGATGGCAGTGGCTACCCACAAGGGCTCAAAGCCGACAAATTAGACAAGCTGTCGCAGTTAATCGCCGTGGTTAACGAATACGACAATTTGAGTAATGGCACCAACCAAACCAAAGGGAAACCGCCAAGTATCGCCTTGGGGTTACTGTATAAAAACTATAAAAACAAACTCAATACTGAATATATTAGCATGTTAATCAAAATGTTAGGTATTTATCCGCCTGGCAGCATTATTGAATTATCCAGTGGCCAATTTGCCATGGTTATGTCAGTAAACTTGCAAAAGCTATTGTGCCCTAACATTGTGGTTTACGACCAACTGGTACCCAAAGATTTAGCCCCCATCATCAGTTTACAAGATGAAGGCTTAACTATTGTTCGCAGTCTACCTGCCGCAGCATTGCCAGAAAAAATCCATAAATACCTCAATCCTAGAGAACAAATCAGCTTAGGTATTGGCCAAAACTAGTGTGCTGCAGATAACATAGACTATTTCATCTCTTTAATGAGTGACTTACACAACACCATTTCAGTTTATTTACCCTAGCCAACTCAAGTATTTGAGACATAAAAAAAGCCATCAATCGGCAACAATTGATGGCATTATTTTGTCTAAAATAAATTGCGTTATAACCAACCTTTCCGTTTAAAGAAAAAGTAGGTTCCTGCTGCACTGGCTAGCATTAATGCCACTGCCATTGGGTAGCCAAACCGCCAGTCGAGTTCTGGCATAATATGAAAGTTCATCCCATAACTGCTGGCAATTAACGTAGGGGGTAAAAATACTACCGCCGACACCGAAAATATCTTAATGATTTTGTTTTGTTGCAAGCCACTGAATCCCATCGCTGCATCCAATAAGAATTGTAACTTGTCGAAAATAAACTGGCTGTGTGGCATCAATGATTCAATGTCAGATAGCATCTCACGAATGTCTTTCAAGTTTTCATCTGACAATCGGTCACGATAATAACGTTGCATATAACGTAATGAACGCTGAGTATCCAACAAACTCAATCGAATTTTACCGTTCGAATCTTCTTGCAAGGTAATCAGTTTAAAAACACCGTCAAGCTCTTCGTCATTAAATACTTGCTCGCCAACATTTTCTAAAATACTATAAATATCTTCAATTAAGTCAGATAGATAATCAACTTTCAAAGTAAAGAGCTCTAACAATAAGCCTTGTGGAGTGGTAATATCCAAGCGCCCTAAACGTAGGTAATTACGCAGTAAACGAATAAGGCCGACATCTTCTTCACGTATTGTTAGCAAAAAACGTTCTCGCAAGTTAAACGACACGTTCACTGCGCGTACATCTGAACTCACCCGCTGTGGAAACAACGAGTTAATGTGTAAACCGTCTTGGTTTTGGTAAAAACGCGCCGAAGCCTCAATTTCTTTAATATCTTCTTCGTCAGGTACTTCTTCAGCAGAGAATAGCCTCAACCATTGACGCTCTTCGTCGTCGGGTTTTAATAAATCTAACCACAAGGTTGATTCAGGGACTTTATCGCCCACACTCAATTCGGTGGTGATTAATTCTCTATTTTGATAGGCGTATGCAGTGATCATCGCTCCCCCAAAGTCCGTTAGGCTATTACAAGCATAACAAACAAAAACACTCAAAAAGTGGCGCTAGTTTACTCAACTACAAATGAATGAAAAGTAAAATATTCAACTGCGCCAAAAATCGTACCAGTTAGATAATTTGATCGGTAATTTGCTAAATAAGCCATGAGCTAAGCCGTTATATAAATCCAAATAAAACGTTGCAAAGTTCACCGCCATTGACACGATTTAAGCATCAGTAAATTGATATAAAAATCTGCGTAAATTAATGTCACTCTGCACGCTATTGAACCCAAAGTTCACACGCAACACTAGATCCAACAACATGTTAGCTCGCTTTACTCGCTAACTCACCAAAGCATAGCACGCGTTAAACCTAGACTCGCTATTATCTTCGCTCATAAAAAAGCGCCCAAATAGGACGCTGTTGTAACAACACCAATTAAGCTTAAGTTATTCGCCTTTTAAGCGACGGTCTAATTGGTCTTTCAAATTGGCTGGCACGCCTTTAATCAAAATAGTGTCAGATATCGGATCATAAATAACCCGTTCACCTAAATGGCCGCCATCAAAGCTCAAGGTAACTCCGCCACCTGTGCCTGAAAACTTCTTCAAGCTGCGTAGACTGGCTTTATCGGCCGGAAACTCATCGTCTAACTCATAACTGCCGCCACACGCAAAATCATAAAATGAATCCATACCAGAATCAGCTAACTCATCGGCTAAATCTTTAACTTCAATCACATCACCGGAACCTGCGCGTTCAGAACAATAATCAAATACCTTGTTACGACAATCTTGGCGTTCATCTTTGGTAAGCTCACTACCTGCGACAAAATCTTCAACTGCATGGATCAGGGTTTTGTTTTGCGCTTTAATGTTAACGCCTTCAACACAGCCCATAAAGTCTAAAAAGAAATCGGCAACTTTACGGCCAGCACGACCACGAATAAACGAAATATACTTACGCGAGCTTTTATCGGCCTGCCATTCAGTTAAATCAATGCGCGCAGCTAATTGAATATTGTTTAAATCTAAATGGTTGTTTTGCGACAATTCCATGTCATCTAATACTGTCATCGACGACTTAGCGCTTAATAACGCCACAAATAAATAGTCGCTCGTCATGCTGGTGTAGCAAGACATCAACAAAAAACCGCCTTGGCTAAAATCGTACTTGGCCAGTTCTTGTTGCAACAGTTGGCTCGCTTGACCACTAAACTCAACAAAACCTAAATCGCCTTTGCGATAACCGGTTAGTGCATCAGAAAATTCACTGTTGGCTTCGCCATCATCACCATGGGTTCCAAAAAAGCCAAACCCCTTACCCGCTTTACCCGAATAGGTTTGATGTAACTCTTCTAACATGGTTTCAACGGCGTGAGTATTCAACAACGGTTGCGGGCGTAAACGACAACGCATTTGCCCCTGACTGTCTTGAGAAATTTCGTGAATAATTGCTTGCTCAATACTAATGCTCATAAACCTTGTTAATCCTAGTCTGTCGCAGATGATAATTTAAAAAAGAATGATATCAGACCAACCGTATAAATCGAACAAGGGTTTACAATATTCCTCACATACAGCGAATAAAACTTGAGGCGAGCGACGGCTAAATCCGTTATTATGTGCAGCTAATTCATTATTTATTGAAGTTTTCTGACTATGGCAATTCAATCTAAATACACAAACACTCAAGTTGAAGCACTTATCAGCGAGCTGCTTGCAGTACTAGCTAAGCATCAAGCACCAACCGATTTAAGCCTAATGGTATTGGGCAATTGCGTGACCCATTTACTCGACAAAAAAGTCCCTGGTGAATCACGCCAAAAAGTTGCTGAGCAATTTGCCAAAGCCTTAACACAGTCGGTTAAGTAATCGACTAAATAAAATTTATCACCAATGCTAACAATCAGTTACACTGAAAACAGTCTGTGATAATAACGTAGGAATACGAGTTAACATGATCGAGCGCAAAAAGCAGCAAATGACGCGTGATAAAGTGTCACGCTTAGTTAATTGGGGTCACTGGTTTGCCTTCTTTAATGGCATATTAGCGATGTTAATTGGCGCTCGATATATTGGCAGTGTCGGCTACCCAGAAACCATTATTGGTTGGGCTTACCTGTCAATCAGCACCATAGGTCATTTTACCTTTTTGGCCTTTATCGGTTACTTAATTTTTATTTTCCCGATTACCTTATTATTACCTTACTCCAAAATTTTACGTGGTTTTGCTGCATTTATCGCCTCACTTGGTTTATATGCCCTACTGTATGACACCATTATTTATGACGACTACGGTATCCATTTAAGTCCTTTTGCGTTCGACTTAGCCTGGCAAGATCTCAATGCGCTATTACACAGCACTTCATACATAGTGACACCTATCGTCATTGTGATTGTTGAGCTTACTGCGGCCAATTATCTGTGGAAACGCATCGACAAAATTCAGAAAAAACAATGGGGCAACAAAGTGGTGTTGTTTGTCGGTATCTGTTTTGTCAGCAGCCATTTATTTCATATTTGGGCCGACGCGACCAATATGACTGAAGTCACCCGTTTTGACGACGCCTATCCAGTGTCATACCCTGCGACAGCACGCTCGTTCATGGAAAATCACGGCATTGACAGCAGCATGCAGTCAACAGAGTCTCGCAACACTAAATCACGTAAGCTGAGCTATCCCATCAGTCCGATGCAATGTATTGCAGACAGCCAACCCAATATTATGGTTATCAGCATAGACAGCCTACGAGCAGACATGGTCGACAGTGTCACTATGCCGTTCTTAAGCCAGTATCGTATTCAAAATCAGCGCTTTATGAATCACTATAGCGGTGGCACCGACTTTGAAACCAGCATGTTTACCCTCATGTATGGCTTACAAGGCAACTACAGCGATCGCAAAGAGTTTGATAGCACCAGCCCAATATTAACCAACACGTTGTCACAGCAAGGCTATCAATTAGCCATGTTTGCGCCTGAAAATGATCAATACGCTGCTAATAGCGCAATGTTCATCGGTATAAACATTCATATCAGCGAAGGCGATAATGGCAGCGCAGATGCCGATATCAACACCATTAATGCGGTGAATGCTTGGCAGCCAAAACAAACACAACCGTGGTTTGCCTTAGTTAATCTTACCGCACCAAAAGATTACGACACCCCAGTCGGATTTTTAGGTGTACAAACCATCAAACCGCACATGCCATTAAAGCCTGCGCAAAAGGTGCTGTTTAATCAATATCGTCAATCACTTAACTTTATCGACCAACAACTGGCTAGCCTACTCAATAACGTGAGTGATGATACCATTGTGCTCATCACTGGCACTTACGGCCAGGTCTTTACCAGTAATACCAGTGACGCCCGCAGCGATTTATCGCCAGGTAATGTTAAAGTGCCGCTGATAATCCATTGGCCCGACAGCCATGGTAATAAAGTGAATTACCGCACCAGCCATTACGGCATAGCGCCAACCTTGCTAAGCCATGTGTTAGGTTGCACCAATCCAAGTACAGATTACAGTTCAGGCCGCAGTTTGTTAGAACCTAATAATGAAACCTGGGTTTACATAGGCGACAGCCGCCGCTTTGCCATTTACCAAAAAGCTGAAATAACAGTATTGGATCGTTTCGGTAAATACCGCATTTACGATTTAGACTATAAAAAACGTTTAGATAAGAAAATGAGCGCACCAGAATTAATCCAAGTCATGCGTGAAGGCCGTAGACTTTATAATCAATAAGATATTTTATTACTAATAACATATTTAGCTTAAAAGATTGTAAACGAGCGAACTATTCATCAGCTTGCTTGCTTATGCATAGATAAGGTCGACGATTTTATTAAATGGATAGTTTATAATCAATCGATAACCGACTGATAACTAACTACTTGCGTAAACAAATCGCAATTGATACAGTAATTATCCACTTAGTAACCCCCAAGGCTCACAGCCATGCTAAGTGATTGGCATTTATGATGATATTTTCATTATATCTGAAGTCAAACTAAGTAATTTCGGTATGTAGCGCAGCCCGGTAGCGCACTGTCATGGGGTGTCAGGGGTCGGAGGTTCGAATCCTCTCATACCGACCAAATTAAAAATAAAAAATCCTGTACGCATCAACTGCTTACAGGCTTTTTTGTGTCTAAAGATAATACGTGAATTTTATTAATCCGGTCAAACCTTCTACTCTACAATTACAACTTACGTTATTTCTGTCATAACTTTTTTTAATGTCTAAATGTAGCGGGTCGCGAGGTTTGAGAAATGAAAACGGGTGGTTTGAGACAGGCAATATCGTATATTTCTCAAACTGAGTGATGTCACTTGGTTTAAGACAAATCAAAAATACATCAATTGAATAACGTTTAAACCTGCCTTAAATCGATTGTAACCAACGAAGTTTAACCGTCCCAGCACCGCAGGTGCGAACACCCACTTTTTGTTAGGCCGCTATTTAAGAGCAGCTTCGATTTTTTCGGTATCTAAGTACTTCTCAAATGCACCCAAACTTTGAGAGACAGATGATTCTGTCATTAACTCTTGCATTGCCACTTTCCCTACAATACTGAATGCAGACTCAAATGCTGTTGAATTTTCTTCAATAGCCTTCTTGGATATTTCTTTGCAATCTTTAGTTATTAATCTAGTAATAAGCTCTCCAACATATTTATTCATTTGATCTAAGTTAGCATCTGAGACATTTGAATAAGGTTTTATAGTGCTATGCTGGGACATACCAAAGTAGATCCATTTAGCTAAATTCTTCCTTTCTTTTCCATTCATTGAATCTGTTAAACAGACACCTAACTGCTGCGTTGCAGAGACTGTGCTTGCTAATGTATGCGGGCTCATTACAGCTGCTATTAAAATAATAGTGGAGATTAACTTCATAATGCTTTCCTTATTGATTGCCTAACGCCCCTCTAATAAGTGAACCAAGTGCTGGCGGGCGATTTGCTCAGTAAATGGCATGACAGCCTTGGTGAGTCTGAATTTAAAGGCTTGTTATACGCAACTTTCAGCTTTAGGTCTAAAGTAGTTTTTTGAGGCTGGTAATAGCAAAAAAATCATTGCAAATAAGGGGATGATATATATTCCCAATATCGGATAAATTCTAAATGCCTCAAACAGAGAAAGATCGTAAAAATACTGGTCATAAGCCTTCCAAAGCCAAAAAAGAGGTAATCCACCAGTCCCTATTAAACCAATAATCAAAGATTTTTCATCTCGCTTTTTCAAAGCAGAAGCAACCCAAAAAAAGGCTACTCCAGCAATTAACTGTGAAACTGCAGTTGATGGCCTAGCATCTACGACGAAAATCATCCATGCAGCAAGAGTAATGCTGACTCCTGAACTCAAGTAAAGCAACATTAAAGTCATTTTGGCAGAAAAAGGCATTTACAAACTCCTTGTGTATAACGCTTTAGTATTTATGCGTTGCGCTGTTTGCATGGCACAAACCGCTTGTTGGACGTGGCCGATGCCGAGTCCAGGTTAATGGGTAAGCTTTATGCTAAAGGAATTTGCTTTTTTTGATGCTAGCTCTGGGCTGAAAACAATTTCGAATTGATTATGTGGCTTGACTTGTACGTGTTTCATTGAAATTCCCTTGTCATTGTGGTGTTCCATCACATCTCTTTTATGTCTAGCTGATTCAATGAGGATAATATACTCGATTGAGTCTGCATTTAGCTCTGCGTTGCGGCTTAGTTCAACGCTTAGGATAAGGACGCGGCTTCGCGCGGCCTATCCTTATTTGTATGTTTAATTACTTATAAAAGATAGCTATTAATTTTTGATAACCATAGACATCACAAGACCTGCAATCATTCCTTGCGTGGCGGCAACTGCAATACGAACGAGCATCATCGGCTCTGTTATAGAGCTGTAAGTATAAGCTAATGAGCCCTCGTCTATTTTAGCCACAATACCAAACAACAAACCATATATCACACAAACGAAAACCTTTTTAGGTGAAATCAACCATTGATAAATAGCTACGAAAACACTAGAGACAATCAACACCCCAACAACATGATCTATAGGGGAAGCAGTCCCCTGCCTTAAAGCATCAGTTATTTCTCGGTAAATTGGCCTGATGCCAAGTTCTCTAAAGATACCTTCCAAACCAAACCATGCCAAATAATCCAGTCCTGTCCATGTTAAAAAGACCAAAGCTATCGCAGCTATATATTTACCAAACACTTTATACTTTTCCACTAAACTCTCCTGAAACATAACGTTTTAATATTTGTGCGTTGCGCCGTTTGCATGGCACAAACCGCTTGTTGGACTTGGCCTATGCCGAGTCCAGGTTAATGGGTACGCTTTATACTATAGGAATTTACTTTTTTTGAGGCTAGCTCTGGACTGTAGAGCAGTTTGAGTCAATTGATATCGAGTAGTGGGTAAGTTTTTCATTGAAATTCCTTTTCATTATGGTGTTCCATCACATCTTTTAAGTCTAACTGATTCAATGAGGTTAATACACTCGATTGAGTCAGCATTTGGCTCCGCGCAGCGGCTAAGTTCAACGAGACTGTAGAATAACTCTAACAGCCAAATTCAATTAAAAAACGAGCTCTTGAAATCAATCCTAAGCGCTTTTAAGACACTAGGTAATGCATTTGGAACCCAGAAAAAAAGCTGTTTTTCTTTAAAATGAGTAACTCTACAGCCTCAACGCCTAATTAACAGGCAAAAAAATGGTTGGTAAAAATACGCGACGAAGGAGCAAATACCAACTGTTATTTGTCCTTATTTATTAGCTTTTTAGGAAGAGGTATTGTGCACAACTCTTTTCCAAAGAGATCGCCAGATATATACTCTGTCAAATAACCAGAAATACCACATTGTTTTTGTATTCCTTCGATAATTGAGACATGTATATAATTTTTATTATTTATTGAAACTATATTCATTGAACTAGGTGAACCGCCTCCGCAACGATCAGAACCGAAAGACTCCTCTTTATCTCCATTCAATATTTCTAAATATGGAACTTGTTGTGTTCCTCCAGAAAATCTAGCAACTTCTTCTAAATCACCATCATTATCAATATCTATCGACAAAAAATTTTGTGTATCTCTTGTTCCTGGGAAATTAAATGGAATATCTACTTTTACCCAGTTTTCTCCTTGATCTATCCCTTCGGAAATTTGATGGCAAACATTAACTGCCTGAACAGATGCACTAAGCATAACCAATACAAGGGCGACTGATAACTTCATTACTCTGCCTCAACGCCCAATTAACGGGCAAAAAATTGTTGGCTAAAATAAGTGAACGTAGTGAACAAAAAGCCAACTTTTTTTGTCCTAATTTAATGACTTGTAATATTTTTATTGCATCAAGTTCATATGTTTTACGCTTTGCAGTTACTCTAACCAATAGAATCGATTAATTTCTATACTTATTTGAATGCTGCATGCTAATAAGAAGAGGGCTACCGAGAACAATCATAAAGAGTATAATGAAAACAACAAACGAATAATAAGATATAAAGAGCATTAATACTACGGTTAGCAGTAAAGGCACTATTAATGCTGTAAAAGCGTAAATAAGCTTTGTAGTTAAATTTGAATTACTTTTAATAGACAAAATCATTCCAATGCTTATGGCTAGACTTATAAGCAGAGGCAAAAAGAAAAAAAGAAAAAGTAAGCCCCAAAAAAATCCAATTGGATTTCCTACCATAAAATGCTCCTTGCAATAATCAATTGGGTCATGCTCACCTCAATGTCAGACATAATCTAACTCTACCAAGGTATTCGCTAATTGTGGATAACACAAAAATATAACGTTTTAGTATTTGTGCGTTGCGCTGTTTGCATGGCACAAACCGCTTGCTGGACTTGGCCGATGCCTAGTCAAAATTAATTGGTATGCTTCATGCTATAGGAATTTGCTTTTTTTGATGCAGGCTCTGGGCTACAGAGCAGTTTTGAATTGATTATGAGGCTTGATTTGTATGTGTTCAATTGCAATTCCCTTGTCATTCTGGTGTTCCATCACATCTTTTTTAAGTCTAACTGATTCAATGAGGTTAATACACTCGATTGAGTCAGCATTTGGCTCCGCGCAGCGGCTTAGTTCAACGCTGCAAGCAACTGCAGCTGTAACGGAACTTGTGCATGCACGAATATTTTACCGCACATACACAAGTGAAGAGTAAGCTGTCAGATTGACTTGCTTTGCATTACCCAATAACTCTCTGATTCTTTAAGTACGCATATAAAACCATGCTTCCAGGTACATTAAATATGATCACAAATAACGAAGCTAGCATGGAACTCACAACCCCCAGTTTCTTCCGTTTAATGAAAATGACAACAAGTGCAAAAGCAACCAACAATATACAGGCCGCCACTAAAAAAATGGATGCTGAAAGCCCGAGATACCAGATGATACTTCCTTGCTCAGTGGCCGGAAAAAACATTACTGCAACCAATAAAACCCAGAAGACAATAATTAGCCATTTCCATATAGGGGCAATCAATAGGTTTTTATTATAATTTGATTGATAAAACATTGCCTAAACTCTACTGATGCTTAACAGCGTATTAGCTATAATTTCGATAAACATCTTGAGAAGTCAACCAAAACCCAGCATCTATACCACTTTAATTATTAATAATTTTAGTAACTTATCAGCTTAAATCTCGCGAATCAATCACTCTTTAGTCTGGATGAAGCGATAATGTAGATAACCGAAAATGATATGGCTCGTTATGTAAATAATTTTTAACAAAAGCACATTAATTCAATAGGCTAGAGTCATTACCAATCTAAAGCCGAGAGTATTTAACTAGGTTGCTAAACTCATTCAGCCACTCAGATCGACTAGGTCTATTTGAGTATTCAAAAAGTTGGTATATAAAAAGATCGAATAAACGCCCAAAATGAATGCCTAACAAATCAGTATTTAAACATCACTTTCATAGACTTAACAAAACTAAAACGGGGTATTAACGCGAATAGAGTTTACATAGTCCATAAAACAACAACACAACCCTCTAAATTTCTCATATGTAGTGAAGCTCTGCGCTTGTCCTCCCTTGCAGAGCACCGAGCCGGAAGGAACCTTTTTATTATTCACATTAAAACTATTTTTAAATTACCTTTTATACTGTAAAAACAGTAATATCGAGCAACACAGTTCAACAAGGACAGTACATGAGCTTAGCAACAATCATCACGACCATAATCGGTGGGCTTATAACTTTCGCCTTATCAACAATAATCTATGAAAAATACAAACTAACCCAAGAGAAGAGAAGAATCTTAAGGTTAATTCAGTCTGATTTAGACTATCAAAAGAATGAACTACAAAAAAAAATCAAAGCAAGCGAAAAACTAATAGAGTACGCGCTAATTGTTGATTTAAAGATATCATTAGAATTGCCCGACTTCGTTATTCCAAGAATTCAGAATTTAACTAACATAGGACTGTATAAGCCATCTGAATCACCCCTTGAGTTGCCAGAAGATTTAATCAAAAAATTTGAAACTCTCATTGATATGCACAAAAAAGCAAATCAGATGTCTGAAAACATTCTTCAAAAGAATAATTTACTTAGTATAGAATCTGCGCTTGAGCTTCATTTACAATATCTTCGTTTTTTTGAACTAATTACTTACCTTCACAGTTCAAAAAACAACCTAAAAAACTTTGTATTTGATGAATAATTATACAAGCAAGATATACAAAAAATAGCTGCAGCTTTCAAAACCATAGCCCAGACCGATGATTTACTGCAAAGATTAATAAGCAGAAAATCAGGTATGGTGAAGTAAACTAATCTCCCCCAGCCTCAACCAATACAAATATGACTTCTTGCTATCGAATCCCATCAAGGCCCACTGCCCTTTGCAGATGTAGTGCGCTCTAATGGCCCGTATACATTGCGGTGATAACCGCTCAATCATCTGGTCGAACTGTCTTACTTCTAACGGAGGCGTTATCTCGACTACTGCCGAACTACCGTAAACAATCACCTCGCCTAACTTGTCGCACTGGCTTCTGCTTGCGAACCCTTAACCATATTCTTGATGGGCCCAATAGTTACCCCAGCGTGTTAACCCATGACGCAACGCCTTCATGTTCAGCGTCACTTGCTGCAGCTGCCGCTGCTGCACATTAATCTTCATCATTATTCTTGACCATTACTCTTCATCATCAATCATTGCCCTTATTTCATCAATCCCTAACTTAAGCACCCGGGCGCATATTGCCGAAACATCATCAAATGGCACTCTCACATCACCCCGCTCCCAACGCTGATTAATTCCAAGCTCAAAATCTGGGTCACTTTTATGGTCACTTTTTAGGGGGTTAGACTATGACAACTCTGTGATTACAGGCTTCAGAGCTAGCTTTCATGGCTCTGCCATGGGGCCGGAAATTAGAATCCTCTCCTAACACAGGAGGATACCGACCAAATCTAAAATAAAAAAGCCTGTACGCATAAAATGCTTACAGGCTTTTTTGTATCTAAAAACAAAACGTGAATTTTATAAATCCGATCAAAAACTAAACTCGATATCCTTTTTAATCTCAACATCCATCGGCGTTATATTTAGCTCCCTTTGTGCATAATAACGCTACAACGTTCGCATGCCCTTGCTGCTTGGCGCGCATTAAAACGGTTCGGCCTTTATTATCGCGTAAATTGACATCTGCACCTTGGGCTAATAACAGCTGCATGATGTCGATGTGTTGCTTGTCGGCAGCGTAGAACAATGGCGTAAAATGCTTATTATCATATCGATTAACCTCAGCAGCATGGGAGAGGAGTGTTTGCACTATCTTGAGCTGAGCTTGCTCTGCCGCGGCCATTAATGGCGAAAAATCATCACTGTTTGTGCCATTAACATCTGCTCCGTTATCTAATAAAAGGCTAATCGATTCAATATCGTTATGCTCAATGGCCAGTAATAGTGGCGTCATCTTACTTTCAGCACTTTGTAACTCAGTTTCAGCGCCATGTGAAAGCAATAAACTCACCATTGCCACATTGCTAGTGGCAACTGCATATAACAAAGGAGAGGTACCGCCATTATCTTTGATATTTATATCAGCGCCATAGTTGAGTAATAACGTGACTATATTTAGGTGCGATCGATTTGCCGCCCAGTTAAGTGCGGTATGGCCAGTTCTATCTTTTAAATCCACACTGGCACCTTGTTTAAGCAGTGTATTAACCACGTTTTCATGACCACTCAATGCCGCTAGCATTAATGCTGTTCGCCCTATTCTGTCTTTTGCTCTGGCATTTGGGCTTGCTCCTTGCTTGAGTAATGCTTTTACCGCTGGCTCGTCGCCAAATGCGGCTGCATGAAGTACTCCTTTGCGCTGCTGGTTAATCATCGCGCGTGTTTTGACGCTTTTTACTGATGCATCAACCGATGGTGCATTACTCTGTGCATCGCTATTTTGTTCGGTTGGTTTAGTCTGTACTGGAGATGTATCTGCTGGAATAGTCTCTATTGATTCAGCCGGAAAGCGTGGCGGATTTTGATATTGCTGATGTTGTGGGTAAGCCGAGTCTCCCTCGCCGCGGTAACCAGGAAAGCCTACATCTGCACCACTTTTGTGCTGGATATCGACAGGGTTATCTATGTGGTTATCTATTATTGATGGCTCTTTTGATTGACTCTCTGGATTGTTGATTATGGGTTGAGCATCAGATACAACCTCCTTCCCACCACGATAATTGGGATCACCTTTGCCAAGCTTGGGCATATTTTTTTGGTAATCGTGACCCATTGCCGGTTTTTTCGCACTTTGTTTAGGCACTGGCGGGGTTACTGCTGGGTTTGCTATAACTGGCGTGACTGGCGCTGCCGACGTTACTGCCGGAGTTATGATGGCTGGCGTGACAGCTGGTGTGACTAGCACCGGCGTGGTTGCAGTAGCCGGTGGAATGGTAGTTGCCGGTTGGATTGGATCGCTGTTTTCTTCAGCGAATAACGAGGTAATCGCCGAAGATAAAATAATGGCCGAGACAAAGATTATTCGTATGATGCACATTTGCTATTCCTATCTTCTAAGTCCGTAAAGACCGTTAATAACAATATCAATTAGGTTAAGTTAAAAGGAGAGAAACAAAAGTTCTCCCCCTTTGATTCACCTGCTAATCCTTAATTATCATCTACGGATTTTTGTTGTTGCGGTGGCAGTATCGTTATCACTATTAAGATCGCCTTCTGCTGTCACCGTCGCCGTCCAGCTAACAGCGGACGTTCTGATGATGTTGGCTGTCCAACTTGCATTTAATGAAATCGTATCTCCTTCAGCCAAGTCGCTGAAAGCCATCGGCGGCAGTTCAATAACCACGCCTTGGTTAGTGACTCCAGTAATGGTTACCTCACCACTGACACTACTAGGTTTAAGATTGCTCACATCGACAACCATTGCCACCGTTTGATTAAAGGACACTGTAGCTGATGCTGCAAAAGCAGTCAGTGCAACATCGACATCAGTATTCACCACAGGAACTTCGCCTTCATATTCGATAATGAGCTGTGCGTTATATAAGGCTGTTGATTTACTATCGCCCTTAATGTAAACCGCAAGGTCAAAATCTGACGTCATCGGTAAACCATTGCTGGTAACCGCCGGTTCGCCGTCCTCAGTGACAATAGTGACATACTCATTTGCCGTCACATCAACCCAACCTCTACTGGTTGCCAGAGGAGATATCTCTCCCTCTTCCCAATCCAGTAAATTGATCACTGTGGTCGTTGGCGTACCGACCTCATACTTAATATTTTCTTTGGCAAAAGGCGGCGCGCTACATTCAATCAACGGGATCTCAAGTCCAGGCAAGTCTTGACCAAACTTATTAGGTTTAAGTCTCCAGCGAGGGCCTGAAACAAGCTCACCGAGTGACGCATTTGGCAGTGCACTACCGATGAAATCCTGAATTTTTGGATCAGGATTGGCATCATAAGACCATTCAAAGGGGTCACGATTGATGGTGGTATAGTAAGCATTAGAATAGCCACCAGCGAGATCTGATGAGAATGCATAAGGTTGCTCTGCAGCGCTTTCACCTGGTGTAGCCAAAGGGTCCAGTGCTTTAGGGGTATTCTTTAATATTGTACCGACACCGATAAAGGATGGATCGAAAGCGCCACTTTCAGTATCGATTATATCGCTGTCGCCTTCATAACACGGAACAGTACTTTTCCATACGGCTGCGTCACCATCACCTTCAATTCTATAGGAAGGTTTACGCCCTGTTGCAGCTTCATTTTCCAAGTCTTCTGGACGAAGTTGGTCATTAGGGTTATTGGTGATCCAGTGATTAACAACAAGCTCTGCACGAGTAACGACAAAGTTTTCTGTGGATGTTTTCCATTCTTCAGGAAGCGCCAACTGGGCATACATGCGGATATCGTTCGGCCGTTTATGTATTCCGCCCCAACCATAAAGTGGCTTACCATCATCTTTAAGCTGCACGGAATAATCACTGCTTAAGGCGATGTTATCGAGCATGTTGGTCTTGTCGTTAGGAAACATTTGGCACCCTTCAGGCTGACCATCTGTTTCACAGGGTATCGCATTGGTTAGGCGATAGGCTTGTTGTCCACCCACTAACACTTGAACATTATCATCTAGTGGCGCGCCAGCGCAGTCATACGACAGAGTGCCGTCTGGGGTTGATATAATGGCTTGGGTACCGTCCGGGCTGGCAAAAAAGTATGGGATGGTCTCATAACAACTAAGCGCATGTTCCATAACAGTATAATGCTCTGTTTCACATTTTACCGAGGTGCCACCGAGCCCTTGACACCATGTTCCTAATGGTGGTTTTACCTTGTATTTTTCGGTGGCGGCATTGGCAACTTGAATACCAATCACCCCTCCGCCTTCGTCAATATTACCAACGAATCCTTCGAGGTAATCGCCATTACGCGCTTTGGGCTGCGCGCCTAGAAAATCAACCACATAAAAGCCAAACTCGCTATCCACTGGATATAACATCACCCCCGACTTGTCGAGAAGCGCTGGATTATCATCAGGACAACTCACTGGGCCAAGGCCACAAATGATCGTTTGGTCGTCTGCGAAGGTCACTCCATTCAACCCTCCCAGTACGTCATTAACAGAAAACACATGCACTGGCGATTCATAAGCCACCGCACTTCCTATTGAGGCCAGCAATGCTAAAGAGATAGCAAGGGCAATCGGCCTTTTATTAAAGTATTTAACAAATAACATAACAACCTCCTGTAATTATTGTTGGGGTTAAACTAGTTAGACATAACGACCTCCTGGATTTATTTTTAACCAAAACACGTCAGCTCAGTGTCAACACCTACACGCACTGCAAATTAACAAACAGGTCGTCATTCGATGATGAAATGAATGACAAGTAAGTAATAAGTAGTAGGTTATTTTTACGGCTACATAATGCTATGTCTCACTTTTACAGCACTCGAGATATTTACTTATGCGCCTGCTATTAACCATAGAAAAATCATGGTTAAATTCAAGAGGCAAAAAATCATAAAAGTAACGCTAAACACGTTTTTGGCGGGGGAAATCCTTCAACATCAATCTATTAAAATAATACGGGGTCAGATCAATAAAAAGTCATATTTTCATCGTTACTACTCAATAGGTTAGCTTCGTAATTCTTTAGAATGACACCTAAATAAAAATAGCCAGATCGGACAAAATAGGCTGTATTGACGAGTAACATCGAAATGAATCAGAGGATGATATTATGGAGACAAAAACCACGTTTTAGATACTACCAAAAGGTTATATTGAAGCGAAAACAGGGTGATTTTAACGAATAGATCATACTAAATAATTATTTATTTTTATAACTTATAACAATAAATACCTACAAAGTGATACCAAATCATTTTAAGTTTGGTGCGCATTGTTAATGGTCAAATACACACTTTAGATAACAAAAATCATAAGGGGAGTACAAGTTGCAGATTGAATAAAACCACCGTTTTGGAACTGTCACTCCGATGTAAGCATCGATAGTAACTTCACCAATAGATGGACGGGGAATAAAGCTGCGATGGGACGCATTTTTAGTCAACAGTCGCATCGCGAATTAGACGGTAAGGTTAATACCAATGCGTCCTAAATGATTTTACGCATTTAGGACGCTAAAATGGCAATACTAAGGTAACGTACATTAGACAGGCATAATATTATTGAGCAATGTTACTAATTTGTATCACGGGATGGGTATTTGTGAAATTAACTATATCTGCCGCTATCACAGCTTGATGTGGGCCAAATGATTGTTTAAATGTTTCTACAGATTCAAATGTAAGATGACCCATTGCGATGTAAATAGGAGGCTCACCGGGTACAACACTAGCAAGGCCAAGGTCTGCACTGGCTGAAATAAGTGCTTCCCCGACTAAATCTGCAACAAGTGGTAAATGGGTTTTACAGTAGTAATCCATATCGAAAGTAGCACTTTCACTATTTGGGTACAATACACTGACTTTAATCATGACATTCTCTCTTTTGTTAATCGTTAAGTTCTACAGTATTCAAACATAGTGGCGACAGGTTAACACTTTGGCGAAAACCTTATCTACACAATGCCCAGTCACCATATCGTTTTTTAAAATTGTTGCCCATGCTCATTGCTTCGTTTGCAAAGTGTTAGTTACATTTAATGAGGCTAGTCTACGCAACAACTTGTATAGGTACTTATCAAAAAAGCTCAGTTGATGGTCACTTTAGTCCAAAACGAATTAACGCGACCTCCATTGCTACATATTAAGGAATTGCCGTTGCTACATATTAAGGGGATTGCCGTTGGCGATACTCAGACGGCGAGCAACCGATATGTTTTTTAAACACACGATTAAAGGTTGATATAGATTCAAAGCCTGTTTGAAAAACAATGTCGGAAACCCGAGAGCTTGGTTCGTCTAGCAAACTAATGGCTTTATCAATTTTTAATTGGCTGATATGTTTTTTAGGGGACTGTCCATAAACCTCGTTGAATTTTCGTTTGAAGCTCGACACACTCATATGGCACAACGCGGCCAATTCTTCGATGCTTACATCACTGAATAAGTGATGTTGGATAACTTGTTCGAATTTGACAAAATTAGGCTTAAACATCGATGCTAAAAAATCTAATTCTGATGGGGCTGACACCTTTTGGGTCATCAACAACACAAATTCACGTAACTTGGTTTCTATCATCAAGGGCGTTGCCAAATCAGGTGTGTCGAGCAATATAGAAATACTGTCCCGAAAATGTGTCAACAATTGGTCCACTTCTACTTGCTTTAAGTCGTAATCGACTTGATAGTCCGATTGGGTGAAATCGAAATGGAATAAACGTTGAAAAATATCGGGAAACAAAAAAACACCAATCACCTCACCACGGCCTTGCTCTAACTGGCCACTTACGGTTTCATAGAAATAATTGACGCATTTGGCAAGCAAGCCAATATCACGGTTTACCGTCAATACTCCTGTTGCAGTACGCACCTGGTACTCACCTTCGGTAAAAAAAGCAAAACATGCTTCGTTAGACGCAAATTCTCGAGCAAAACGCTTAAAAGCTGGAATAGTAAGTTTTTTAAAAACAACATGACCTTTGTATTCAAGTGTTTTCTCAATAGAGGAACCCTGCATGAATGAACTACCGCATAATTGAACAGTCGTTAAAGTATGTAATACAGCTGTCTTTTACGCCAGAGGTTTGTGGTTCAAGACCTAACCTTAAACGAAAAATAGCGCCATAAGTGTTGGATAACAAGGCGCAGTTTCTTATATCTCGTAGCGTCATTCGTTACCTATATCAAGGTAATGAATACTCTATAAAAACTGATTTTTAATCGTTTAATACTCTTGTTCTGAAGTTAATCATTTAACACTTAACCTAGAAAAATGAGCTTCAAACAATACATTTCAATCTTCAAAAAAGACTCCCTTAATCAATATTTAAAGGGTTAGGTATTAGTGATAAAATGAACAGGATCATTTTGCTAACTGCATTACCTGACTGAGAGATAATAAACAACATCATGGTATTACCTGTACTCTATTCGTTGAGAAATTGTCCTTACGCAATGCGCGCCAGACTGGCTATTTATGCATCCAAACAGCAAGTAAACCTGCGCGACCTAGTGTTAAGCAACAAACCTGCAGAAATGCTTACGGTGTCGCCCAAAGGTACAGTGCCAGTTTTAGTCACCACAGATAATCAGGTCATCGATGAAAGTTTATCCATCATGCTATGGGCTTTTTCACAAACAGACCCTGACGATTATGTTAAAAAAGCAACGCCAAACGCGTTAACTGAAATGTTGGCGGTTATTGCGATATTTGATAATGAATTCAAAGGACATTTAGAGAAATACCGCTGCTCTAAACGTTACCATGAACCGTCGCTTATAGAAGACAGACAACAATGTGAGCGTTATCTTGCGGATCTCGAATTAAGGCTTTGCCAGCACTCATATTTAATGTCTGACCAACCAAGTTTGACAGATTTAGCATTAATGCCGTTTATTCGTCAGTTTGCCAGAGTTGAGCGACAATGGTATTTACAATCCCCCTACCCCAAATTGCGACAATGGCTAAATGATTATTTACAGAGTCGAATGTTCAGCAAGGTGATGGTACAAAACCCAATGTGGTTAGACTCAAAACAAGAAATTGTTTTTGGGTCCAATGTATAAGGCTGGCTTGATAAGCCAGTCATCAAAACTCGCGGCGACAACATTAAAATATTCGTCTTAGAATATGAACTAACAACCGTCTAAAATAAAAATCATCTCAGATAACAATCATCTCAGATAACAATCATCTAAGTTAAACGTCATCTAATATAACAATCACCTAAGATAAAAGTCATCAAAGATAACAATCATCTAAGATAACAATCGATAGCCTATCAACCTTGTGCATCGCAAAGTAAGTTGGCGTAACGTTCCATCGGAATACTCATTTGCTCTTGTAACGCTTTGCCTTTCGCCAGTAGATCGTGTCTTTTTATCGCAGGAATGTCGCTTTTGAATGCGAGCACAATGGTGTTGCCGCTTTCGACGTCAAAACTGAGTAATCGATTTTCAAATTCGAGCGCGAGTAATTCATCTAACTCTTGGCGTAACTCTGCTGACGTATGCCAGATATTGAGCACCAAAACCCCTTGTTGATTAAGCGCATTTTTACAATCGTGTAAGTAGGATGATTGTACTTGTTTCGGCTCCATACCTTGTGAGTTGTATAGATCTGAAAAGATAATATCGCTTTTTATGTCGGTGTTTTTAATGTAATTCACCGCATCGTCAATATGAATAGTAAGACGATCAGTTTCAGGTAAGTAAAAAAACTCTTTCGCAGCCTTCGCGACTGCTTCACGGTATTCAACCGCGTGTACCTTCAAATCGGCGAAGCTACTGAGCAATATTTTAGTCATTGAACCTGCACCCAGCCCCATGATTGTGGCTGTTGTTACTGCGGGAATAAAAAATAAACCGGCCATCATGGCTTGGGTGTAACCTAGATGTAATCCATTAATATCATTGATTTTCATGCAACTTTGATAGATTTTTCCATCAAAACTGAGAATGCGGCTGTTTCTTGTTTGATAAACATAAATGGGGCCGTGCTCATCTGCTGTAGATGAAATGCAGGTTCCTTTGATATCCATGGTATTTTTGATACCTCTTAAATATGGGGTTGTAGCGGGTAAGGCAGTATAACGGAAAATAAGCTTAGGTCTTTGTTATTGATTTTTATCGTTTAATAAATGAAAGTATTTAGTGAGTAGCCACTTTTATTTGCTACCGTTGTCTCGCAACAAAGTATGAAATTTCACGCTACAGAGTATGAGCTTTAGATCAAAAACCTCCGATTTACAAAAATGAACCTTGCACCGTTAATTTAACGTTAGTCGCTTTTTATCCGTCATCAAGCTTATGCGAAACATCTTATCTATCATTAATGTCTATCGTTAATATCTAACCTAGTCATCTCTAATCTAATAATCTCTAACCTGGTCATCTCTAATCTTATAGTGTTTAACTTTGCTATGCCTTACAGCAGAGTGAATCAATTCACTCTGCTCATGCGCTATTTTTTATCAAACTTGCTGAGACTGTTTTACGGGTTTGAATTAGGGTATATCCACCACTTAATACCACCAGCAGACTTCCAAGTAGGGTTGCTAAATCTGGCGATTCTCCAAATATAAATATCCCCAAACCTAAGGCAAATAATAAACGGGTATAACGAAAAGGAGAAATAACCGATACATCGCCCGCGCGCATAGCGATTGTGAGGGCATTATACGCCATCACCCCAAACACAATTGCACCGATAATTTGCGCTGCTGCAGTGGAACCAAGTTGTAATGGCTCGTTTTGGTATAATTGTATGGCAATGCCTGCTGGAATTAGCACAAAAAAACCATACACCCCAAGTTGCATATTAGACAACACTGGTGAAGCTGCGCGAGTTGCTAAATCACGACCCGCAAAACCTAAGGTCGCGACAACCGCAAATAAAGACGTTGCTTCAAAGCCATCAAGACCAGGGCGAATAATCATCAACACGCCACAAAAACCAATCAATACGGCAATCCAGCGTTTAAAACCAACCTGTTCACCAAACAATAAAGCGGCACCTATCATTGCGATTAACGGGGTGGCCTGCAAAATGGCCGATGCACTTGATAAAGGCGTTAGCGTGATAGCCAATGCAAAACAGAAACGACCAATAACTTCGCACACCGCACGGATGAGTATTGGCGTAGACAATATCGCTGGGTGTAAAATTGTTTGCCCTTTACGCCAAGTCAGCAGCATAAAAATCAACATTCCGCCCAATCCAAATAACGCTAAAATCAGACCAATAGAAGTGGTTTCGGCTGCCGATTTAATCAGCATGTCTTCAATAGAAAATGCTGCCATCGCGGCAACCATAAAAAGACTACCTTTAGTATTATTCAAAATAACTCCAACAATGGGTCGATTGTATCCAGCTGAAAAAGCGGAAAAGCTGACGAACTCAGCCGATAAAAATATAAGCCGGCAATGATATCACTCACCATATGCTATCGAGAAAACATCATTTGTTTACAACTGTGTCTAACTTGAACTTGAACTCAAATCTAAACTCAAACTTAAACTTAAACTTAAAGCTAAAACTAAAACTAAAACTAAAGTATTTATCGAAAGTAAGGCTGTTTCAATTCTGCCAATGCTTATGACACAGCTATTTAATGCGTTACTTGTCTGTGCGTGTAATATCAACTTCACTTGCAAATAGATTGCCCATCAATATTAAAGCCCAGTGCGATAACTCAACACTGGGCTTTAATGACTACACGCAAAATATCAATTTATGGCTTCATGTAACTCTTGATACATCAACTCACGCATCTTAAATTTTTGAATTTTCCCCGTCACTGTCATTGGGTATTGGTCAACAAACTTGATGTAGCGCGGTACTTTAAAATAGGCAAACTTTTCGGTTAAAAAGTGACGAATATCGTCTTCGGTGATGTCGGCATTGGCACGGACCTTAATCCACGCGCATACCTCCTCGCCGTATTTGTCACTCTGCACGCCAAACACGGCAGCATCCTGCACGTCCTTATGGCTATAAAGTTTTTCTTCAATTTCACGCGGATATATATTCTCACCGCCGCGGATAATCATGTCTTTTATACGGCCAACAATTTGCACATAGCCTAATTCATCCATTTGGCCGATATCGCCCGAATGTAACCAGCCTGCGCTGTCGATGGTTGCAGCCGTTTTGACTGCATCATTCCAATACCCTTGCATGATGCAGTAACCTCGACTGCACACTTCACCGGGTTGACCAATAGCAACCACGTCGCCAAACTCATTGATGATTTTCACTTCGGTATGCGGCAATGCTCGGCCGACGGTGAGCACTTGTTTTTCGATTGGGGAGTCAATTTCAGTGATGTGATTTAACGGGCTGCACTCGGTTTGTCCGTAACCGATTAGTACTTCTTTCATGTACATTAACTCTTGTACTCGGCGCATCACTTCTTCGGGGCATGTGGCGCCCGCCATAATGCCTGTGCGCAATGAGCTAAGATCAAACTGGTTAAATTGTGGATGTTCTAACTCGGCAATAAACATAGTCGGTACGCCATGTAACGCTGTGCAGCGTTCATTTTCTATTACTTGTAACGTGGTGAGTGGGTCAAAAGACTCCCCAGGATATACCGCAGCCGATGCATGAATAATACTGGATAAACTGCCTAATACCATGCCAAAACAATGATACAAAGGGACTGGAATGCATAACTTGTCGGCTTGAGTGAAGCCCATGGCATCAGCGACTAAATAAGCGTTATTTAAAATATTATGGTGCGACAACGTCGCGCCTTTGGGGCTGCCCGTGGTACCTGAGGTAAATTGAATATTAATCGAATCATGAGTATCGAGAGAGTCAGCAATGGTGGCCAACACATGTTGAGCTTCGTCGTTAACCTCCAGCAGCAAATCATTAAAATTGAGCATACCGGGAGTACGGTCGGTGCCCATTCGAATAACATACTCGAGTTCAGGCAGTGCGAGTGTAGTGAGCTTACCTGCAGTGCTGGTGCTTAACTCTGGCAGCAACTCATTTAACATCTGTAAGTAATCACTGGACTTAAATTTATCGGCACAAATCACTGCTCGACAGCCCACATTACTTAAAGAGTATTCCAGCTCTTCAGGCCGATAAGCCGGATTAATACACACCATAATGGCACCAATTTTAGCCGTAGCAAATTGGGTTAAACACCACTCAATGTTGTTAGGAGACCAAATTCCGACTCTATCCCCGGGCTGAATACCTAGCGTTAATAAGCCGGTGGCAAGCGCATCAACCTTTGCTTGAAACTCACGGTAATTCCAGCGGATTTGTTGATGATGAACGACTACCGCAAGATTGTCTGGGTAAGCACTGGCAATATCATCAAAATATTGACCAATGGTTTTATCGGTAAGCGTCGTTGAAGTGACACCATGATATTCACTTTGAGTAAGCGGTAGTTGTGCTTGATGTTGATTGACCATTAAAGCCTCCTTGCATGTGCTTCGTCATGCTCAAGCTAACCAATTAACGGCCTGACTCACAAGTAAAAAAGCACTACATTAGACTAAAGAGGCATGGTGAGTAATGTTTACAGCAAAGGCTAATATTGACAGTAACGCATTCATTTTTGTCAGTAACGGTTTGATGATGATGTCTAAACAACCTTGTTAAAACGACTTTTTAACGCCCCCTAAAAACAATAAAAAAAAGTGAACGACTAACTGGAGTGATAACCGGAGCGATAATTAAAACGATAGACGAAATCGAAAAATTAATCATAGCCCAAACTAAATACCTAAATACCTAAATACCTAAATACCCAACACCTAAATACCTAAATACCTAAATACTTAAATACCTAAACACCTAAACACCTAAACACCCAAACACCTAAACACCTAAATACCACCGACTATTAACATTATTACAACAACATCACGTAAGTTAACTACAGAATGGAATTGAAAAACACAAAACTATTAACCACAACCCGCACTAAATCATTTAAACGTTGATCTAGCGCAAGCTTTAGTTAAAAATCGAACAAATACTGATGTTTTTTAATTCCAAGCCGATAGCTTCCTTATACTTATCTAAAAGTGACATTCATCTAATTATTATGCTTGAGACAATTCGCACACTCTTTTCCGTTACAGATGAAAGCCTTTTAGTCGTTGGTGACTTTCAACCTATAGTCGTTTTCATCTCTATCGCTATCGCGGTTTTCGCCTCGTTTATGGCATTACAAGTCGCGTCGCAAGCGGTATTAACGCTCAATAAATATAAACGATACTTACTCACCAGCTGCGGCAGTATTGCACTTGGTGGCGGTGTGTGGTCGATGCATTTTATTGGCATGTTAGCGTTCAGTTTATGCACTCCGGTGAGCTATGACATCGGCTTAACCGCGTTATCGTTTATTCCGAGTATTGCCGCATCTTGGGTAGCCTTAAATGTCATATCAACAGCCAAACCAAAACTAAGCCAGTTTGTGGTGGGCGGTATATTGACCGGTGCAGGTATTGGCACCATGCATTACGTCGGCATGGCGGCTATGGAAATGGCTCCCCTACTACGTTACGACTTATTCTATTTTGGCTTATCAATAGTTATTGCCATTATTTTGGCCATTGTCGCACTGTGGATACGTTTTAGCTTGAACCATCTAGGTCGCTTTACCTTAAGTGAATTACATAAAAATGCGATTGCGGCGATGGTGATGGGTTGCGCTATTTCCGGCATGCATTACATCGGTATGGCTGCGGCTCGTTTTGTCCGCCCACCAGGATTTGAATTTTCTGAACAAACCACAAAAATGTCACTGTATTTAGGCATTGCCGTTGCCACGATTACGGTGGTGATTATTTTATTGGTGTTAGGCGTCAACATGCTGATTAAATACCAAACCTCGTTACACCAAGCCAAATTATCTGAAGCACGCTACCGCGCGACCATTAGTACCGCCGTTGACGGTATCATTACCTTTAACGCTAAAGGGCGTATTGAAAGCGGCAACCAAGCGGTAGAACTACTCCTGGGCTGGCGACTTGAAGATGTGTGTCACCAAAATATTCGTGACTTTATACCAGGCCCATTTATCGAAGAATTTAACGCCCGTTTAGACAGTTTTTTTAACCACAACATAGCGCAGCAAAAAAGTACTGGCCGCGATGTAGAAGCGCTACATGTTAACGGTACGGTCATTCCGGTTAGGGTATCTATTGGTCATGCATGTATTGAAGGTAAAAGCCTGTTTGTGATGTACATAAGCGACTTACGTCACCGTATTGAAATGCAACGTGCACTAATTAAAAGCGAAGCCCAGTTTCGCTCACTTATCGCCAATATTCCCGGTATCGCCTATCGCTGTTTAAATACTGAAAACTGGCCGATGGTATTTATTAGCGACGCGGTTGAAAAGATCACCGGTTATCCAGCAAGCGACTATATAGGCGCAACACCAAAACGTCATTTTTACCAACACGTACACCCAGATGACCTTGAGCAAATCGGTAATCAAGTCGTCACAGAGCAAGTGTTTAAGCTGGAATACCGTATCTATAATGCCAACGGCGATATTCGCTGGTTGCTCGGTTATGGTGCTCATGTTGACGGGATAGATGTACAAGATAAATGGCTCGACGGCTTTATTATGGACATCACCGATCGCAAAGAAATGGAACAATCTTTATTAATTGCCAAAGACAAAGCGGAACAAGCAGCATCAGCTCGTTCGGCATTCCTAGCGAACATGAGCCACGAAATTCGCACCCCAATGAACGCCATTATTGGCTTTAGCGACATTTTACTCGACGATTCGCTACCCGCTGAACAGCAAAAGCATTTACGTACCATTAATCAGTCTGCTAAGTCTTTATTGCACCTATTAAACGATGTTCTCGATAGTGCTAAGTTAGATAAAGGCAAGTTCGATCTCGAATTACGCGATTTCTCTGTTATTGAAGAAATTGATTCGGTGGTATCGACTTTATGGTTACAAGCTAGCTCTAAAGGTCTGTTCTTAAATGTGAATGTATCAGCAGATGTGGCAATGTCCTATCATGGTGCTCCAGATCGAATTCGTCAGGTATTGACTAATTTAATTGGCAATGCGATTAAATTTACCGCCGAAGGGGGTGTCAGTATCGATGTGAGCGTTAAACCAAGCGGTTGCATTGAATTTGCCATTAACGATACCGGTATTGGCATGACACCAGAACAATTAACCTTAGTGTTTGATGCCTTCGCTCAAGCAGATGCCAGCATGAATCGTCGTTTTGGTGGCACCGGTCTTGGTACGACCATCAGCAAACAATTGGTTGAATTAATGGGTGGCAAAATTACCGCCAAAAGCACATTTGGCCAAGGCAGTTGTTTTGGTTTTGCCTTGCCATTAACCGCGCCCAAACACATCAACAGCACGTTGACCCCGTTAACAAACAGTCACATTAAACCATTGGCCATTTTGATTGTTGATGACATTCAGCAAAATATTGATTTGCTCACCATTATGATGAAGCGCCAAGGTCATAGCATCATTACTGCCCGCGACGGTAAACAAGCCCTATTGCGGATGCGCAGCGACAAAATTGATATTGTATTGATGGACGTGCAAATGCCTATCATGGACGGATTAACCGCCTCGCGTACTCGTCGTGAACAAGAGCAAAATGAACAGTTACCGCATATGCCAATTATTGCATTAACGGCCAGCGTATTGCCTGAAGACAAAAAAGCAGCCTTGGATGCCGGCATGGATGGTTTTGCCAACAAACCTATCGATATGATGCTGCTTAATCATGAAATTGCCCAAGTATTGAAACTTGAACAAAGCAATGTGGCCGTCGATAACCCCGCTGTTGATATCGACAACAGGCAAGTGGTTAATGAGAAAAAAGGCGCTTCGATGTGGGGAGATCAAATGACTCTCGTGAAAGAAATCAGCCTATTTATGACTAAACAACACGATAGTAACCAACAGCTTAAACAATTAATACAAACTGCCGACTGGCCAGCTATTAGTCAACAACTGCATGGACTCAAAGGGCTGTCTGGCAATTTAGCTCTAATGCAACTGACACGGTTATTTAGCGATGCTGAACGCTCAGCCATGACAAAATCCAGCACAGAATTACTGACCTTGCTGCCAAAGATTGAACAGGCTTTTGCGCGCATCGCAGCCTATCTTAGCACTCAAGATATCAGTCAACACCCAGATAAAGCCGCAGAAAAAGATCCTATGAGCGTCGGTGAGTTCATCCAAATCATTAACCTTATTCGCTTAGCTGCAAAAGAAAATCAATACAATGAACACGATGTCGATACACTAATTGCAGCCACTCCGTCGGCATACCGACAGCAATGTATCAACATACAACATGCTCTAGACGACTTTGAATTTGAACAAGCAATAACACAACTCAATACTCTTGAGTCCGATGTTACTGCACAGTAAAAAGACTGAATTGAATGATATATAACAACCAAGACCGTATGCCGACAATTTTAGTTGTCGACGACGAGCCCGCTAACCTCAGAGTATTAAAGAAAATGCTTGAGGATCAGTACAGGCTGATATTTGCTAAAAGTGGCGAAGAAGCTCTGCGTTTAATTGAACGCGACCTGCCTGATTTGATTTTACTCGACGTGATGATGCCAGGTATGACTGGTTTTGAAGTCTGTCAGCAACTAAAAACAGAGCAACGCACCAAAGCAGTACCGGTCATTTTTGTTACGGCGTTAAGTGACGAAGTAGATGAAGCCAAAGGCTTTGATGTTGGCGCGGTAGACTACATCACTAAACCCGTGTCCCCAGCGGTGGTTAAAGCACGTGTTCGTACTCATTTGTCTTTAGTGCAGGCAGACGATTTGCGCCGTACTCGTTTACAAGTCATTCAACGCTTAGGCCGAGCATCAGAATACAAAGACAACGAAACCGGTATGCATGTGATGCGCATGAGCCATTTTTCTAAAATCATTGCCCTCGCCTATGGTTTATCAAAATCGGCCGCCGACAATTTACTCCATGCAGCACCAATGCACGATATTGGTAAAATTGGTATTCCCGACAGCATTATGCTTAAACCGGGTAAGCTCACCGATGAAGAATTTGCCATCATGAAAAAGCACCCTGAAATCGGCGCCGAAATTCTAGGTGAATCAGATTCAGATTTGATCGCCTTAGCCAAAGTCGTCGCCATGACTCACCACGAAAAGTGGGATGGCAGCGGCTACCCTCATGGACTTAAAGGTGAAAATATTCCTATTGAAGGACGTATTGTGGCAATTGCCGACGTATTTGATGCTCTCACCAGTAAACGCCCTTACAAAGAAGCATGGACTGTCGACAAAGCCATGGCATTTTTACATGACCAAAGCGGCATACATTTTGACCCGCAATTAGTGACATTATTTCAGCAATCTTTACCCAGTATTTTATACATTAAGCAGCGCTGGCAAGACTAATATGCCGTAATTAGCACGTTAGTTTTTGTCATGCACAAACGGGCTTAGCTCAGTGGTTTAGCCCGACATCAATTGTTAAATTCACCGTATTTTATTATCACCACTAGGATTTTTTATGACACCGGCTGCAGCATTACCAAGCCAACTGAATACTACCGCCATTTTGTTAGTGTTAGCCTTAGGCACATTTATATTGGGATTATCAGAGTTTTCAATGATGCCAATGCTGCCATTAATTAGTGAAACATTTTCCTCAACACCGTCACAAAGTGGTTATGCGATTAGTGCTTACGCGATAGGCGTTGTTGTCGGCGCCCCTATTTTAATGCTGACCACAGCCAACATGAAAAAACGCCATGCCTTGGCAATATTTCTGACATTAATGTTTATCTCTAATGGCTTAAGTGCCATGGCAACCTCACTTGAACAGCTTATTGTATTTCGCTTTTTAAGTGGCCTACCCCATGGCGCTTATTTTGGTGCCGCTATTTTATTGGCTGCCGATATTGCTCCTCAAAATAAACGTGCAAGTTACATGTCTAAAGTGTTTATGGGCCTAACCATAGCCACCATTGTAGGGGTTCCCATTGTCACTTTAGTCGGCCAAAACTTAAGCTGGCGCTATTGTTTAGCGGGTGCATCTGTCCTCGCCTTAATTGCATTAGTGTGCGTATATGTGGTGATCCCTAAAATTGAAAACAACCAACCATCAAATTTAATCAATGAGTTTAGCGTATTAAAGAATAAGTTGGTCTGGTCAATTCTTGGCATTGTGATTATTGGTTTTGGTGGTGTATTTTGTATTTACACTTACATCGCCGATACCATTTTAGTGGTGACGGAAACGCCGGCATACACCATTTCAATCGCGATGGTAATGTTTGGCATTGGTTGTACCTTAGGCAATTACGTATTAGGCAAAGCAGCCGATCGCGCAGCCTTAAAAACCACTGGTATTGCCTTAGTGTGTACGATTATATTTTCGCTTGCTTACGTCAGTGCCAGCCATAATATTTGGCTATTGTATGCGGTAATTTTCTTTATTGGCTGCAGTGTGGGTTTAGCGACACTGATTCAAACCTTACTGATGGACGTATCGCCAAATGGTCACGCGATGATAGGGGCATTAGTACAATGTTCATTTAACACCGCCAATGCTATCGGTCCTTGGGTGGGCGGCATGTTTATCGCACAAGGCGCAATGCCTAACGAGACAGGTTATGTAGCGGCAGTGTTATTTGCCGGCGGCTTAATGATGTGGCTGTTAAGTTATCTGCAAATGAATAAGAAAAAGGCTCAACTGGAACAATGTTCTGCATAATCAGGCTTTAGAATTTATTCTTTAACGAATTTTTATAACAAATAATCTAACTAATTATCTAACTCCCTAACGAATTATCGAACAAATTGCCGGGCTCAATACCGATAACATTGTCGGTAACATTGTCGGTAACCGTTAGGGTAAGTAGTTTGAGCGTCTGAGAAACACCTATCTCGGCGACTTATCAAACCATTAAAAGCGTCATTTATATTACGTGATGAAAATGTATCAATATCAATAATGTAAATTAATTAACTATTATTTAATCTCAAATTTTTGCATCCATTTATCACAACGAGCGTCATCAAGCTCTTCATAAAGATGCAGTGCAGGTAATAATTCAAGCTCAAAACTTTCCTCGCTATCATTAGCTATCGCGGTTAACAGCATGGTAAACCAAGCCGTTATTCCACCTTGAGGTGACGCCTTTAATCGAGGAAAACTAGGGTCAGTTGCCGTCCCAATTAACCAGTCTTTCGCAAGTTCAGGGGCTATAACTAACGCACGCGCTAATCCAACAAAATCAACAGCGCCACATTCTATTACTTTTAATGCCTGAGTATAGGTTTTAAACCCTCCAGTAACGGCTATAGGCACATTTGTTACGCGTTTTGCTGTGGCTGCAAATTCTGCAAAATAAGGGTCTTTTGTAGATGAATCAGAGCTATATTTTGCTCCGGGGAAATAAGATCCACCGCTTATTTCTATCAAGTCTAATGAAGTTTGATCAAATATTCGGATAGCGGCTAATGGATCTTCCTGCGTTAAACCACCTTCTAATTGATCGGTGGAATTAATCTTAATACCTATTGGGAATGAATCCCCAACAGCACTTCGCACTTTCTCACTTAATAGTGTTTGTGTGGCCGCACATCGCGGTATTGGCAGTTGCCCCACTTGTCTATCGTCATAACAACACGACTGCAGTGCTCTGATTTTTCTGCGACGTAAAGTAATGTAAAGCTAGAGAATTTTAAAAAATGTGGCATAATATGGGCATGCCTATGACCAAAACGACTGACAACATTTTGCTAATCGACGACGATGAACGTCTCGCAGCAATGATCAAAGAGTATCTTGAGAAAGAGGGGTACTCTGTCACGTCTGCAATAGATGGTTCTTCTGGATTAGCTTTGCAGCAACAAGGAAATTTTCGAGCGGCAATTCTTGA
>NZ_JBEOPN010000037.1:0-48566 GCF_040310085.1 Shewanella sp. S1-58-MNA-CIBAN-0166
TGGCTCCCCAAACTGGACTCGAACCAGTGACATACGGATTAACAGTCCGCCGTTCTACCAACTGAACTATTGGGGAAGCGTATTATTTCAAATGTGTTATCTCGATGGCTCCCCAAACTGGACTTGAACCAGTGACATACGGATTAACAGTCCGCCGTTCTACCAACTGAACTATTGGGGAATTATTTCGATAACAGTAAACGATGGCTCCCCAAACTGGACTCGAACCAGTGACATACGGATTAACAGTCCGCCGTTCTACCAACTGAACTATTGGGGAATTACGATTACATCTCAACTCTGCATACTAAATTGGCTCCCCAGACTGGACTCGAACCAGTGACATACGGATTAACAGTCCGCCGTTCTACCAACTGAACTACTGGGGAAGCGTTTTTAGCAATGTATTGCTGAGAACGGAGCGCATAGTAAAACGCTCTGGTAACTGAGTCAACTCGAGTTATAAAAAAAAACGCATTTATGTGACTAATTGGTTACCAAACACACATCGTGAACGACTTTTGGGCATTTGTGTCGATTTTTAAACAATGAAAACAAAATGAATCACTTACTCTCAACATTCATTTCCACGATTATAAAGACAATATTTTTGTATACATCATGTTTTTGATGTCTATCGTTGTGTTTTTTCGGCTATCTCGTCGGTGTGGTTTTATGGCGGAACTGAAAACCGTGTTGATATAAGTTCAATTCGGGATACAGAGATTGTATAGATCGGTAAAAACGGATTTTTGGCAAGTCAGCAATATCAAACTTACTATTTGTTGCACTCATTAAGCAGATTTTACATGTGAAAAGGGGGCTTATTGCAAGTCAATGTCACTTTAAGCAAACTGATAGTGCAAACTTTGTGATGTGATAATTCTTTATTATCCTAAATTAAGGTTGATCTTATGAGATTGAGTTATGAGATTAAGTTATGTTTTTATCGACAGCTTCTTGAGTCAAAGTATGTTAATGATATTTAACTCAGCAAAGCATCGATACATAGCGCAAACGAGCTTTTAAACCGAGTAATACATTGTTGTACATTGTTGTTTTTAGCCGTTGAGATTACCCAGCTACCACCAGTAGCATTATAGCTATATTGTCGACACCTTGATGAGTCCTATAGTGCAGTTATCACTAAATACTAAGACTTGCCTGAAAATAATCAATTTGAGTATGGCTAATATTCACCAGCCATAGCTTGGGCTGAGTCAACCATGTTTAGCGATACGAGGGAGGTGGTATTTGTTGAATGTGTACTAGCGTCAGCGCTCACTGATCGCAATGTTGATCGGTGTTCAAGGCGTTGCTAATATATGAGGCGACTACAAATTTAAAACAGCAACTGAACTATTGTCGCTATCTTTCGTATTAATGTGCAAATGTAATTAAATTTCATCACAATTTTCTTACGTTTTTATGAAACTCACTTGGTCGCTACCCCGCAGTAGTATTGGGCTTTTGTGACTTATCCACTAAATCTGTGGATAAACTTGTGGACTTCTACTGTAAATAAGCGGCTAACCCTTGTTGCGCTTGAGTCGGACTTAAATTGGTACAAATATTTAGCGATAAGTTAAGTTGTTTTTAATCAAACAGATACAAAAATCAACAACTTTATTTTTTCACTGTTCTGTCAATTGCAAAATTGTAATCTCTTTGAATAGTAGATTGTGTATTAAATTGTGCTTTAAGCTCGATTTTTAGCGCATTTGTGGCCTCAAATACTGATCGAATCGATTTGTTTATAACTTTCATATTACGATCATTATGCTGTCATATTGAAGAACCAAGTGACAGAGAATGATCTGCATGAAACACACCAATATTAAATAATATTCTGCAATTTTTCCTTCAATATAGTTACTGCCTTAAGTAAAAACACCAGAGGTTTAGTACTATTATGTATCGCCATTAACCTGTGTTTAGGTATATGATAATTGGTTCAATAGAATAGGAAACCATGTTGTGTCAGAGTCAGTATTTTCCCTAGAGTCCAAATTCGAACCCGCCGGCGATCAACCTACAGCAATAAAAAAATTAGTAGAGGGCTTAGAGTCTGGCGTTGCTAGCCAAACGTTATTAGGCGTAACAGGGTCAGGTAAAACCTATACTATCGCGAATGTGATTAAGCAAATGGGCAGGCCAACCATTATTATGGCGCCTAACAAAACACTTGCCGCGCAACTCTATGGCGAAATGAAAGAGTTTTTTCCGCATAATGCGGTTGAATATTTTGTTTCTTATTATGATTACTATCAACCAGAAGCTTATGTACCCGCTTCTAATACCTTTATTGAAAAAGATGCATCGGTGAATGCCCACATCGAGCAAATGCGTTTATCGGCCACTAAAGCGTTATTAGAGCGTAAAGATGTGGTGCTTATTGCCTCTGTGTCAGCCATATATGGTTTAGGCGATCCTGATTCTTATATGAAGATGTTATTGCATTTGCGTCAAGGCGATTTTATGGGCCAACGTGACATCCTCATTCGGCTCAGTGAATTACAATACAAACGCAATGACATTGAGTTACAACGCGGGACATATCGAGTTCGCGGTGAAGTGATAGATATTTTTCCAGCAGAATCTGAACGCGAAGCCATTCGAATAGAATTATTTGACGACGAAATAGAACGCTTAAGTGAGTTTGATCCCTTGACCGGACAGATTAACAAACGAATAGCGCGTGCCACCATTTATCCCAAAACGCATTATGTGACACCAAGAGAGAAAATTTTAGCGGCAACTGAAGATATTAAAGAAGAACTCAGAGAACGTCGTCAATATCTACTCGATAACAATAAATTGATTGAAGCTCAGCGGATCACTGAGCGAGTTCAATACGACATAGAAATGATGGTCGAGCTAGGATATTGCTCCGGGATTGAAAACTACTCTCGATATTTATCAGGCAGATCGCCTGGAGAAGGTCCACCAACATTATTAGATTATTTACCTGCAGATGGTCTACTGATTATTGATGAGTCACATGTGACGGTACCGCAAATTGGCGCTATGTACAAAGGTGATAGAAGCAGGAAAATGAACTTAGTAGAGTATGGGTTTCGATTACCATCAGCACTAGATAATCGGCCGTTAATGTTTGAAGAGTTTGAACGATTAATGCCGCAAACCATTTTTGTTTCAGCTACACCTAGTTTATACGAGCTTGAAAAAAGTACCGGCGAGATTGCTGAGCAGGTTGTAAGGCCAACCGGATTACTCGATCCTGTATTGGAAGTTCGGCCTGTGGGCATTCAAGTTGACGATCTTTTGTCTGAGATCCACAAACGCGTGGCGGTTAATGAGCGTGTGCTGGTGACCACATTAACTAAACGGATGTCTGAAGATCTGAGTGAATACCTTGACGAGCATGGGGTTAAAGTTCGTTATTTACATTCGGACATTGATACCGTTGAACGAGTTGAAATTATTCGTGATTTACGCTTGGGACGTTTTGACGTACTGATTGGCATTAACTTATTACGTGAAGGGCTAGATCTGCCTGAAGTGTCATTAGTGTGCATTTTAGATGCAGACAAAGAAGGCTTTTTACGTTCAGAGAGATCACTTATTCAGACCATTGGCCGTGCTGCTCGTAACGTTAACGGTAAAGTTATTCTATATGCGGACCGAATAACAAACTCAATGGCTAAAGCCATGGGGGAAACAGAGCGTCGCCGTGAAAAGCAACACCTACATAACCTTAAACTCGGTATTGTGCCTCGTGGAGTAGTGAAGAGTATTACCGATGTAATGGATGTAGGTGACACTAACTTCAGTAAAGGTACTCGTAAAAATCACTCTAAATTTGCTGAAGTGGCAGAAGAGCGAGCGAAATACACCAGTATTGCCGATTTGAGTCATCAAATTGATAAATTGGAAAAACAAATGCATGAACACGCTAAGAACCTAGAGTTTGAACAAGCTGCTGCCGTGCGTGATGACGTCAAACATTTACGTGACCTGATCATTGTAAACAGTTAATTTACTGAAAAATATAATTTTAGGTGAAAATAGATAGCCAGTTTATCAATGAAAATATGAAAAACTGGCTGAGAATGTTCTCTAAATGACATTGTAGCGTCAGTTAATTGATTTTAAATTGACCAATTTGAGCTCTTAACTGTTGTGATAACTGACCAACTTGGATACTGGCAGTATTTGATTGCTGGGCATTGGTCACTGTCAAACGAGCTTCATCGCTAATATTGACAATATTACGATTAATTTCATCGTTTACTGCAGTTTGTTCTTCTGCTGCGGTCGCTATTTGAGTCGCCATATTGGCTATTGTCGCCACAGACTGAGTAATTTTGCTCAGCGCATCACCAGCTTGCGCCGCTTGCTCCGTACTGTTAATGGCTTGCTCTCGACTCGATGCCATTACTGTCACGGCTCCTTTTACGCCTGATTGTAATTGGCCAATCATTTGCTGAATTTGGTTAGTCGAATCTTGAGTTCGTTTTGCTAGGGTGCGTACTTCATCAGCGACAACAGCAAAACCTCGTCCTTGCTCTCCTGCACGCGCAGCCTCAATAGCAGCATTCAGAGCCAGTAAGTTGGTTTGATCTGCAATGCCTCGAATGACTTCTAAGATAGTGCCAATATTATCGGCATCTTTTTGCAATTGATAGAGTGCATTAGCGGCTTGTTCAACCCCTTTAGCAAGATGATCAATCGAAGTAATCGTTTTCTTGACAATGTTGTCACCATGCAGTGCTTGTGCATCAGATTCTTGAGCTGCTTGAGCGGCTAACTCTGCATTATTGGCAACTTCAATGACGGTGGCTTGCATTTGATTCATAGCGGTAGCGACTTGTTCAGTTTCACTTTGTAGTCGCTGCATCCCACTCAACGTTTCGTTACTAGCCGAAGTTAATTGGTCGCTTGTTGTACCTAATTGTTGGGTATTATGATTAAAGTCAGTAATTAATTCGCCAATATTACCAACAAACGCATTAAAACTGGCGGCAACTTTGGCAATTTCATCATCACTGCTATCATCTAACCTTGCGGTTAAATCTTTGGCGCCAGAGGCCACATTGCGCATTGAATCATCAAGTTTTTTAAGTGGTGTTAAAATACGTTGGTATAGCACTATCATAATGATCACAATAAACAATCCTATGCCAATGCTTCCCCATAATTGCACTCTAGCAGCGGTAGTGGTTGCCCTGAGAGTTTCATTAACGGTGAGTATAAATTGCTGATCGAGTTTTTGAGCCAATAGATCTAAGTTATCAGCTAATATCGCCAGCCGCATCATCAAAACCACCAGCGCTTTTCATTAATAAATTGCCGGCATCAGTTCCTTGAGTCAAATAGGCATCAGCCATTTTTATGCCTGAATCATGTAATGAATTAACTTGGCGTTTAATGTTTTGTGCCTGAACGGTAAATTCAGGAGCATATTGAATCAATTTTTCAATATGTTCTAGGGCGCTTTGCTTACTTTCGAGTGCTTCTGACTTTGCTTCATCACTTTTTGTTGCACCGACATCTGTTAGGAATTGCTGTATTTGCACGACAAAATAACGAGTATCTTTTAAGGCAAATATGGCATTAACTTGTTGTTCTTCATGTTTAACATTTACATGTATACGTGATTGCTGAACACTCATAACCCAAGCTAATAGTGTCAACGCAGTTAACGTTAGCATAATGGTAATTTGGAGCATTCTCTTAATTGAGAACTTTATATTCATAGAAATACCTTTGACTTAATAAGTGCTACAGCTTGCAATATGTATAGAATAACGTGTCATATAATATGTGTCATTTTCATTGCATTGTTATCAGATCTCTCTCTAATAAATCTATGGATTTAGTCAGTTTGAACACTATAAATTAAAATACTGATACTGATATATCCTAAAAACCATATGGTAAAGCTAATAAAAAACGCGCCAAATGGCGCGTTTATGTCATTTCATATTATCGAAATAATTAGAAACTGGCTGAACGTGGGGCGCGTGGGAATGGGATAACATCACGAATGTTGTTAACGCCAGTAACATACGACACTAAACGCTCGAAACCTAAACCAAAACCTGAATGAGGTACGGTGCCATAACGACGTAAGTCACGATACCACCAGTAATCTTCTTGGCTTAAATCCATTTCAGCTAAACGCTTATCAAGCACGTCTAAACGCTCTTCACGTTGCGCACCACCGATAATTTCACCAATACCTGGTGCTAACACGTCCATAGCGGCAACAGTCTTGCCATCATCGTTTAAGCGCATATAAAAAGCTTTAATGTCTTTCGGGTAGTTCTTAACAACAACAGGCGCTTTAAAATGCTCTTCAGCTAAGTAGCGTTCGTGCTCAGATTGTAAATCAATACCCCATTCAACTGCGAATTCAAACTTCTTACCACAGTTTTTAAGGATTTCAACCGCATCAGTGTAATCTACTTGAGCAAAATCACTGCTTACGAAAGCTTGTAAACGTTCGATCACGGTTTTATCAACACGTTCGTTAAAGAAGTTTAAATCATCCATGCGTTCTTCAAGCACTGCGCTAAATGCGAATTTAAGCATTTTTTCTGCTAACTCAGCCGCATCATCTAACGTTGCGAATGCCACTTCAGGCTCAACCATCCAGAATTCTGCAAGATGGCGAGTGGTGTTCGAGTTTTCAGCACGAAACGTTGGGCCAAAGGTATATACTTTCGATAACGCACAAGCATACGTTTCAGCGTTTAACTGACCCGACACGGTTAAGAATGATTCTTTACCGAAGAAATCTTTATCGTAATCGACTTTACCTTCAGCTGTGCGAGGTAGATTTTCCATGTCTAAAGTAGACACTCGGAACATTTCGCCAGCGCCTTCACAGTCAGAAGCGGTAATTAACGGGGTCGATACCCAGATAAATCCTTCTTGGTGATAGAAGCGGTGAATCGCTTGCGATAAACAGTTACGTACACGGGCTACTGCACCAATAATGTTAGTACGCGGGCGTAGATGGGCAAGTTCACGTAAATGCTCAATAGAGTGGCGTTTGGCCGACATTGGGTAAGTATCTGGATCGTCTACAAAACCCGTAACCACTATTTCAGTGACTTGTAATTCAAATGCTTGACCAGCGCCAGGAGAGGCAACTACTTCACCCGTCATTACGACAGAGCAGCCAGCAGTCAATTTCAATACATCGTCATTGTAATTGGCTAGGCTATTAGGCAAGACACCTTGAATAGGGTCGAAACATGAACCGTCATACACGGCCAAGAAAGAGATACCCGCTTTTGAATCACGACGAGTTCTTACCCAGCCACGGACAGTGACTTGCGAACCAACGGCGTGTTCACCTTTAAATACAGAAGCGACAGATGCAATGCTCATTGTTGCTTTATTCTCCAACGTATAGAATATAAATATAAAATTGGGGTTTATCTTACCTTGCTGGTGGCTTTTCTCAAGCTGAAAACGCTATTCTAGGGTGATTAATGTGATACTTTTGAGTATGTCGGTTAAATATATGGCTAATTAGCCTTTATATTCTCTCGTAAACCAAGGAAAGGCCATGTCTCGTTTAGGAATTATACAGGTTGTATTGACCGTTTTGTCGTTATTAGGCTGGAGCTTAGCCATTTATGCATTGATTATTTTTGGCGAAGCCAGACCTGATCGTGCGGTAGGTTATTTTTTGAGTAAAGGCGCATCGGTACGATTAAACTGGGACCCTGAGTTAACCATTAAATTAGAATACTTAATATGGTGGTGTGCTGGGGTCAGCTTTTTGAATCTGCTGGTAAACTTTTATGCAAAAGCCACCACTCGAATTGGTTTTTGGGTCAATATTCCATTGTTGTTTTTGGTATCACTCGCAGCCGGTTTGTATATTCGTTACGTGGTGTAGAATAACGCTGATGATGCTTGGAACAATAGTTCTAAGCTAATCAACCATCAATTGGCTGTTTACGTCATGTGCCTACAGTGATTAGTTATCTGCTATATGGTGGCACAGTAAATCTATGATGGCTGCCGTTACCCCCCAAATAAATTTGTCTTCAAATGGCATAAAGTGCACTTGATAATGTGCGCCGTGGCGATAATGAAACATTTTATGACGGTTACTGCGCTCAATAAAAAAATTCAATGGTACTGAGAAACAATCATCCACTTCACCGGGATCGAGAATCAGTTCAAATGGCTGCTTTATCATTGCCACGACAGGGGTGATCTCGAAACCAGTAAAGGTTTTATGAGCTGGAAACACACCTAAAATATCCACATTATCTGCCAATAAGCCAATTTCTTCGTGAGCTTCGCGCAGCGCGGTGTGGATGGCATTAATATCATTTGGCTCAACTTTGCCGCCAGGAAAGCTAATTTGCCCAGGATGGTGACGTAAATGCATCGGACGTCGGGTTAAAATAATATGTAATTGTTGCTCTATTTCGATCACAGGGATTAATACCGCGGCTTCGCGGCCAAGGTACGACGGGGGCGCAGAAGCAATTGTCGAACGCAAACAATGTAAGTTGTAGCGCAAAGTGAATTCGTGTTTATTCATTTATTACGTGTGTATCCTGTTAATGACAAGGGATGTTGTGATCTGGAATCAACCCTGCGTGGTACTTTGGAACGAAGAGATTATCACCCCACCGCTGACAATAGCGATACTGCTAGCATAACAGAAGTATTAATTGGCTATTCTATTTCAGTAACAAGCATCACTGTTAACAGTGGCGTTATAAGGCTTAAACATCTACATAGGGTAATTGAGCCAGAGCAGTTTTAAGACTTAAGCTATTGGCAATACAAAATCATAATAGCAATGATATCAACTGCCTCTTTTAAGGCGCTTCCACTTGAAATCCATAGATAATATGCACTGATTTGATTGTTGTGCACTATTTTTGTGCAAAAAACAAACTTAAAACAAGCGTATTAAACGAGCAATACAATCTTAACCTTTCTTTAGTAACTATATGATTCTTAATGAATAGCCATTGTAATCTTACTGCAATTAATCTGTCGTCAATTTGTTATGATGAACTGGCATGGTAACTGCTGGAATTAATGCAGTTAATTATCGCGAGGAAGACAAATATGGGACTAGAGAAGTTGCTATATTTGCAAGGCGTTGGGGCAGAGTTTATCGATTGTTTCGGTAATCTTGTTCACATACCTGCTAAGGACAGGCAGGGCATTTTAACCACAATGTTGTTGCAATCGTCGTTTGATCAACATGAGCACCTTCATGGTATGAATAAGCCTGGCCAGCAACTATTCGATGTACGGGCTTTTACTCAGCAGCACTTATCACCACCAAAGATAGACGCCAGAATAGCGCAACTCGATGTACAGCCTTGGTTGGTACCGCTACATGGTTTTCAGTGGTGTACTATTGATAAGCCTCATGTTGATGTCTATCTGCCAGAGTATTATTCATCTGAGTTTGTGGTGACCATCAGCGGTGAAAATATTGACACAATTTCGGTGAATGCCGATGTGAGTGATTGTGTTATTGCTGGCGAATATCATATTAATGATCAACGTTATTGCCAATATCGTTTAATGCTTGATAAAGCTAAATTACATTTAGGTTATCACCAACTCGATTTAGCGTTTATTAACGATCCTCAGCATAAAGATACCTTACATGGACAGTTGATGGTTGCACCGTCTACGGCTTATCAAGGTCGCTTAGTGCAACCACTTAACAGCAGTAAGCAATCTTGGGGGCTTAATGCGCAACTGTATGCATTGCGTAATGATGCGCAATGGGGCATTGGTGATTTTGGCAATTTAGCTGAGCTTATTGAGTATGCTGCCCATGCTGGTGCTGATTTTATTCTTCTCAATCCATTACATGCAGTAGACATAAGCCAGCCAGATAACCCCAGTCCATACAGTCCAACAGACCGCCGTCGGTTAAACCCCTTGTACATACAAATTGAAGCCGTTCATGAATATAAAGCCCTTAATGGGCAGTTATCATCACAAAAATGGCAGCAAAAAAGGTTAGTACTGAATCAAGCACATCTTATTAATTACGATGAAGTGCACAGTCTTAAATACGCAGCATTCGAGAAAATGTATCAAATATTTTGTTCTCACCACATCAAGCTAGAAACCCCAAGATACAAGGCCTATAAAGAGTTTGTTGTACAAGATGAAGCTGCGTTGATGCAGTTTGTTACCGTCGAAGTGGAATTAGCATCTAAATATTTCACTCAAGATGTTGGCTTTTATTTGTATCTGCAATTTGTCGCCGATGAACAATTACAAGCTTGTCAGTTGAATGCAAAACAATGCGGTATGAGTATTGGGCTTATTCGTGATTTGGCCGTAGGTGCGGTGAGTCATGGCGCTGAAATTAGTGCCAATGCAGATTTGTTTTGTGATAACGCCAGTATCGGCGCACCACCAGATCCTTTTGCTGAGCAAGGCCAAAATTGGGGCTTAACCCCATTCGACCCCGTGAAATTAAAGCAGCATAATTTTAGCCATTTTATCCAATTGGTTCGCAGTAATATGCAAAGCTGCGGCGCGCTGAGAATTGATCATGTTATGGGATTACTACGTTTGTGGTGGTGGCCTCTGCATGAAGAACTTGGTAAAGGTTGCTATGTATATTATCCGCTGGACACCTTGCTCGCCATTGTTTGTTTAGAAAGCCAGCGTGCTCGTTGCATCGTAATTGGCGAAGATTTAGGCATAGTACCACCAGAGATTGTGTCGTGTTTACACCAAGCGGGCATTTTATCAAATGAATTATTTTATTTCTGTAAAGACCATAATGGGTTCAAACCACCACAAGACTATAAACGTCAAAGCCTGATGATGTTGGCTAATCACGATGTACCGACACTTTCTGCGTGGTGGTTTGCTGCGGATTTACGCCTACGACGTCAACTTGAATTGATTGAAACCGATGACAAGTTACATCAGGTCATGGACCAGCGTCAGCAAGAAAAACAGCAATTGATTGACTTGCTTATCCGCGAACAAGCATTTGAGCTACCAACCCCCATGACATCAGCCGAACAATTAGATTTTGATAGTGTGTTGTTGGCTTGGATCCGCGTTGCTGCTAAGGGCAATGCACAACTATTTAGTGTGCAATTAAGTGATTTAGTCGCTGATAAACACGGGGTAAATATTCCCGGTACTTGGAAAGAGTTCCCTAATTGGCAACGCCGATTACCCCTGTCTATCAAACAAATGTCCCAAAGCCCTAAAGTGCAGCAACGTCTTGAAGCGATAGCATCGGCGCGAAAGTCCCGAACTCACGCCAGTGCAGTTAACACAAGTGCAGTAAACACATAGTCATCCGATAAACTTGCTCATTAATGGATCATTAAATATGACAGTAGCGACCCCGTATTTTCAACAAGGTAGTGAAATGGCCTTATTAAATGGTGAGTACACCGATGTGTTTTCACTGCTTGGTATGCACAGTGTTAATGATGATAAAGCGCTGGTTGTTCGTTGCTTAATACCTGGTGCGCTCAGTGTTGATGTGTTGAATGCTAAAGATCGACGTAAAGTGGCGACGCTTGAGCAAGTGAATGAACAAGGTTTATTTGCCGGTAAAATGGGCCGCAGAGTTAACCATTTTGCTTATCTATTACGGGTGCAATATCCGTTGTGTGAGCAGCTTATCACCGACCCATATCAATTTGACAGTCTACTTAATCCTGACGATGTGTATTTATTTGGCGAAGGAAGCCAGCTGCAAACATACCATTTTCAAGGCGCTAATTGGCGTGAACATCACGATGTAAAAGGGGTTCATTTTTGTGTTTGGGCGCCAAATGCTAAGCAAGTTGCGGTGATTGGTGATTTTAATTTATGGGACAATAAGCGCCATGTGTTGCGCCATCATCCAGCCAGTGGGCTGTGGGATATTTTCATTGCCGAGGTTGAACCCGATCAGCACTATAAATATGCCATTAGCGATATGCATGGCAATCAAGTCATTAAGTCCGATCCTTATGCGGTCGCCATGCAACCGTCACCTCATAATGCGTCGAAAGTACCTCGAGTAGAAGGCTATGACTGGCAAGATAGTCAATGGTTAACAGAACGGGCAAGTCATCAACCACATGTACAACCTATGTCTATTTATGAAGTGCAATTAGCCTCATGGCGCCGCAACGGGGATGACGGCCAAGATTATACCGATTACTCGCAGTTAATAGCCGAGTTGGTGCCTTATATCAAAGAAATGGGCTTTACCCATTTACAGCTAATGCCAATCAGTGAATATCCGTTCGATGGCTCTTGGGGTTATCAACCCGTGGGGTTATTTGCGCCGACGTATCGCTTTGGTGATGCCAATGGCCTTAAAGCTTTTATCGATGCATGCCACCAGCAAGGCATTGCGGTGTTACTCGATTGGGTGCCAGCTCATTTTCCTCGCGATCCTCACGGTTTGGTACGGTTTGACGGCAGTTGCTTATATGAACATGACGATCCCCGTAAAGGCGAACATCCGGATTGGGATACATTAATTTATAACTATGGCCGCGCGGAAGTGCGCAGTTTTTTATACAGTAATGCGCATTACTGGCTAGATGAATTTCATTTTGATGGCTTACGCCTTGATGCTGTGTCGTCAATGCTCTATCTCGATTATAGCCGTACAGCGGATCAATGGATCCCCAATGAGTTTGGCGGTCGTGAAAACCTTGAGGCAATCAGCTTTCTGCAAGAATTAAACGCACGTATGTATCAGTGTTTTCCTGGTATTAACATGATTGCTGAAGAGTCCACCGCATGGCCTGGTGTGACACAAGCCACCAGTAATAATGGCTTAGGATTCGGCTTTAAGTGGAATATGGGCTGGATGAACGACACACTGCGTTATATCAGTTGCGATCCCCTTTTTAGGCGTTATCACCATGGAGAGCTCACTTTTAGCTTAGTTTATGCTTTTACCGAACAATTTATTTTGTCACTCAGTCATGATGAAGTGGTTCACGGTAAGGGCTCGTTACTGCATAAAATTCCTGGTGATGACTGGCAGAAGTTCGCCACATTACGCGCTTATTATGGCTTTATGTGGACCCATCCGGGCAAAAAACTGTTGTTTATGGGTAACGAGTTTGCCCAGCGCAACGAATGGAACCATAACCAGAGCCTCGACTGGCATTTATTAACCTATGCACCACATCAAGGTGTGCAAGATTGGGTGCGCGATCTCAATCAATGCTATCAACAATATCCTGCCTTATATCAACGTGATCATCATAGCGACGGTTTCCAATGGCTCGACTGCAACAATGCTGAAAATAACATTTTAGTATTTTGTCGTTTTGGCATGGATAAGCAACAACATGTCGTGATTGTGGTCAACATGTCTCCACAGGTTTATCACGATTTCAGAGTGGGTGTACCTGCGGAGCAATGCTACAGCGAAATGCTCAACAGCGACCATCGTCACTATGGCGGCAGTCACGTCGTCAATGATAATCCCTGTGAAGTTCAAGCGACGCCATGGCAGGGCATGTCACACAGTATTGTCATTACTGTCCCTCCGTTAGGTTGCAGCATTTGGGCTCCAGAACTGGACGAACGAACTGACGAACCAGAAAGCTAGATGAGTCGACGGAATAAGTGGGTACAGACACTATGGTTTCAACTTTACAGGGGCATGTTATGGATATGACCAGCGGTTATCCTTATCCACTAGGGGCGACACTCGATGATAACGGGGTGAATTTTTCGTTGTTTTCGGCGCATGCAACTCAAGTCGTATTGTGTATCTTTGATGCCACTGGAGAAGTTGAGGTCGCGCAATACATCATGAGCGATCAAACTCGACAAATTTGGCACTGTCATCTTGCTGATGCACAAGCAGGGCTATTGTATGGTTATCGTGTCTTTGGCCCATATCAACCTCAATTAGGTCATCGCTTTAATCATCATAAATTGTTACTCGATCCCTATGCAAAAAAGCTGGTGGGCGAGGTGATATATCATCCTGCGCTTTATGGTTATGACATTGAAGCCAGGGACGAAGATTTGTCATTTGATACCCAAGATAGTGCGCCATATGTGCCTAAAGCACAGGTTATTGATTGCGGCTTTGTCAATGATATTCCAATTGAGCCGCTTAATATTAGCCTTGCGCGCAGCATTATATTTGAAACCCATATAAAAGGGTTTACCCAACAGCATCCCAAGGTCAGCAGCGAGCAACAAGGCACCTTTGCAGGTTTAGCGAGCCAACCTATCATCGATTATTTACAAAACTTAGGCATAACCTGTATAGAGCTATTACCCGTGCATGGTTTTTTTGATGAGCCATTTTTAATTGAAAAGGGCCTCAATAACTATTGGGGATATAACAGTATTGCTTTTATGGCGCCGCACAGCGCTTATTTGTCTGCATCGGATGACATTGCTGAATTTAGGCAGATGGTTTCTACACTTCATCGAGCAGGCATTGAAGTCATTTTGGATGTGGTATTTAACCATACTGCAGAAGGTAACCATTTAGGGCCAACGTATGGTTTCCGCGGGATCGACAATGCCAGTTACTACCGTTTATTACCCAATGATAAGCGTTTTAACATTAACGATACCGGTTGTGGTAACACCTTTAATCTTAATCATCCCCAAGTACTGATGCTGGTAATGGATTCGCTGCGCTATTGGGTTGAAGTAATGGGCGTGGATGGATTTAGATTTGATTTAGCCAGTTGCCTTGGACGAGAAGCCTATGGCTTTGACCCAGGAAGTGGATTTTTTGACGCCATCACTCAAGATCCTGTGCTGTGTAAAGTGAAATTGATTGCTGAGCCATGGGACATTGGACCTGGTGGTTATCAGTTAGGCAATTACCCTGTGGCATTCAGTGAATGGAATGACCGTTACCGTGATGCTATGCGCAAATTCTGGCGCGGTGACAGTGGTTTGTTACCTGAATTTGCTAAACGATTTCATGGCTCGAGTGACTTTTTTGAACATAACGGTCGCGGGCCAGCAGCCAGTATCAATTTTATCACCAGTCATGATGGTTTCAGTTTGCATGATGTAGTCAGTTATGACGATCGTCATAACTTGGCCAACGGTGAAGACAACCGCGATGGACATCAAGAAAACTGTAGCAGTAATTATGGCATAGAAGGCGAGTGCGACGATGTCGCCATCAATGCCATTCGCAACCGACAAAAGCGCAATTTATTAACGTGCTTGTTGCTATCTCAGGGGGTGCCGATGCTATTGGCTGGCGATGAATCTAGCCAAACTCAACAAGGTAATAACAATGCCTACTGCCAAGACAATCCGATTGGTTGGTTCGACTGGCAGCAAATAGATTGGTCGTTGGTGAATTTTACCGCTCAGTTGATCACCTTACGTAAACGCTTTCCGATGTTGTGTCATCAAGCATTTATTCATAAACCAGAAGCATTATTCGATAACGGTTTAGCGTGGTTTAACCGCCAAGGTGAAGCGATGACGAAATCACATTGGTGTGAACATCATACCCGCACCTTAAGCGTTATTTTAACCGGTAATTTAGGTGATGCCGATGTTGGCGCCGTTGCTGAAAGCACTGAAGCCTTATTGTTGATGATCAATGTCGATGAGTCCCCACATACCTTTACATTACCGCAATTGCCTCACTTTCGTTATTGGCATTGTTTATTGCATACCCAAGAAAGTGAGCCGGTGGTGGATGCCAGTCAGCAAGTCAATTTAATCAGCCGTAGTTTAATGTTATTTCATACCGAGTTTACAAGGAGCAATTGATGACCACAGCGAAAACTAACGCCAGTGCGACTAAACCGACTGCCCGTGCCAGTCGAGCTAAAGCTAACAGTAAGACCAGTAGTAAAACCCAAGTCGCAACACAAACCGCAGCAGATAATCAGCTCAGTTCTCATGCAGAGCCTTGTGAACCTTGCGACAGTTTAGCAGCCTCGTTAGCCAGACATATTCGTTATGGTTTATGTCGCGATGAACATGAGCAACATGAATTGTTTAATGCCGTGGCGCAAAGTGTTAAAGAGCAAATGCTGGATAACTGGCGTCAAACACGGATAAAAGATAATCAATACCAACAAAAACAAGTGGCTTACTTGTCGTTAGAGTTTTTGATGGGCCGAGCATTAGGTAATGCATTACTGAGTTTAGACATTACCGCCGATGCGCAACAAGTCATGACAGAATACGCGACTAGTTTAGAAGAGCTTGAGCAAGTTGAGCAAGATGCGGGCTTAGGCAATGGCGGGCTTGGACGACTTGCGGCGTGCTTCCTCGACAGTTGTGCCAGTTTAGATTTGTCGGTTACTGGTTACGGTATTCGTTATCAATATGGCATGTTTGTGCAAAAAATTGTCGATGGTTACCAAGTTGAGCGTCCGGACCGTTGGTTACGACACGGTAATCCATGGGAAGTCCGTATTGCCAATCGTATTGTGACGGTACCCTTTTTTGGCCATACCGAAACCTATGTCGATAAACAAGGGCATCGACACCATGTGTGGGCGGAAACTCAAAATGTACTGGCCGTGCCTTATGACGTGCCGATCCCAGGATTTAAAAATGGCCGAATTAATACGCTGCGCTTGTGGAAGGCAGAAGCCAATGACGAGTTTGATTTAGCAGAGTTTAACGAAGGTGATTATGCTGAAGCCGTCGCGACGAAAAACCTAGCCGAACAAATCACCATGGTGTTGTACCCCAATGATTCGAGTGTTAACGGCAAAGAATTGCGGTTAAGACAACAGTACTTTTTGTCGTCTGCCAGCTTACAAGACTTGCTGGCCCGTTACGTCGGTCAATTTGGTGAAGACTTTAGCCAGTTTAGTACTCATAACGTGTTGCAACTTAATGATACTCACCCGAGCATTGCAGTACCTGAGTTAATGCGGTTGTTACTTGATCAATATGGCTTGAGTTGGGATACCGCTTGGGCGATCACTAGTGAATCTATGGCGTATACCAATCATACTTTATTGCCAGAAGCACTAGAGCGTTGGTCTGTGCCGATGATGAAAAATATGTTGCCGCGAATTGTCGAAATTATTTTCGAAATCAATGCACGTTATCTTGAACAAGTGGCTCATCATTGGCCCGCAGATATTCAAAAATTGGCCAACATGTCGATTATTGAAGAAGGCCCCGAGCAGCAAATACGGATGGCATATTTAGCGATTGTTGCCAGTTTTTCGGTTAATGGTGTGGCGGGGTTACATACTCAGTTGCTTAAAGAAGGGTTATTCAATGACTTCTATCAACTGTGGCCCCACAAATTTAATAACAAAACCAACGGTGTCACCCCTAGGCGTTGGCTCGCGTATTGTAATCCTAAGTTATCTGAGTTGATTTGCCGACGCTTAGGCGATGAGTGGATTAACGATTTATCACGTCTTACCGCGTTAAATGCTTTCACCAGTGACAAAGTATTTGTTAAGGAATGGGCGCAAATAAAACTCGAGAATAAACAAGTGTTAACCACTTTTGTGCATCAGCAATGTGGGATTGAATTTGACCCTCTGATGATGTTCGATGTGCAAGTAAAACGTATCCATGAATACAAGCGCCAATTATTGAATATTCTGCACGTTATTCATTTATATCGTCGAATTTTAAATGGCGATACTCAAGATATGGTTCCCCGTTGCGTATTAATTGGTGGCAAAGCTGCGCCAGGGTATGCCATGGCAAAACAAATCATTAAGTTAGCAAGCAATGTCGCCCATATGGTCAATTCTGATCCACTGGTGACGCCGTATTTACGTATGGCTTTCCTGCCTAACTATAACGTTAGTGCGATGGAAAAAATCTGTCCGGGTACCGACTTATCTGAGCAAATATCAACAGCAGGTAAAGAAGCTTCAGGTACAGGTAACATGAAATTCATGATGAATGGCGCTTTGACTATCGGCACATTAGATGGTGCCAATATTGAAATGCTTGAAGAAGTGGGTGATGAGAACTTTTTCTTATTTGGCTTAGATGCTAACCAAGTAAGCCAAGCCCGAATGAATTATCAACCTCAGCACATCGTTGAACATTCTAAAGCCCTTCATGGGGTGATGGACATGCTCAAAAGCGCTCATTTCAATTTGGTCGAACCGGGTATTTTCGACAACATTATTGCCTCGATTGTCGACCCTAACGACCAATGGATGACCGCTGCCGATTTTGACAGTTATTGCTTGGCACAAGAACAGGTGGCAAAAACCTATCTTGATCAAGATAGTTGGCAAAAAATGAGTATTAGAAACACCGCCGCAAGCGGGCGTTTTTCAAGCGACAACACTATAGCGGGTTACCGCGACGAAATCTGGATGAAAAAGTAATACAGGGATGGCGGTGTTATGCCGCTTAGTTAACAAGTAAGTCGTAGATCAATGCTTATTTATTGATGGCTATCTTTGATAGTCAAATGGAGTCTGCTTATGAGTAATGTTCGTTATATTAGTAATTTAACTCGTGATACCTATGCGCTTATTTTGGCGGGTGGTCGTGGTTCTCGGTTGTACGAATTAACCGACTGGCGCGCTAAACCGGCGTTATATTTTGGTGGTAAATTCAGGATTATTGATTTTCCGTTATCGAATTGTATTAACTCTGGAATTCGTCGCGTGGGAGTGGTGACACAATATAAATCACACTCTCTTATTCGGCATGTTACTCGTGGTTGGGGCCACTTTAAGAAGGAATTGGGTGAATCGGTTGAGATATTACCGGCGTCGCAACAAACATCAGGCAATTGGTATCAAGGTACCGCAGACGCCGTGTTTCAAAATATCGATATTATTCGCCATGAAATACCTAAATACGTGATGATTCTATCTGGCGATCATGTATACCGCATGGATTATGCCGGCTTGTTAGCCGCCCATGCAGAATCAGGTGCCGACATGACCGTGTGTTGTTTAGAAACGCCGATAGCCGAAGCTGCGGGAGCATTTGGGGTAATGGAAGTCGATAGCACTAATCGGGTGATTGGCTTTGAAGAAAAACCGGCTGAGCCTAAACCGACACCAAACGATCCGGAAATGTGTTTAGCCTCGATGGGCAATTATGTGTTTAATACCAAGTTTTTGTTCGATCAATTGAAAAAAGATTCGAACAACGAAAACTCAGACCGTGACTTTGGTAAAGACATCATTCCGGCAATCATAGAAAAGCATAATGTGTTCGCGTTTCCTTTTACTAGTGCAGTTCCAGACGAACCTGCTTATTGGCGCGATGTGGGTACTTTAGATTCATTTTTCCAAGCCAATATGGAGCTATTATCACCTACGCCGGCATTGAATTTGTATGATGCCAAATGGCCTATTTGGACCTATCAAGAACAATTACCTCCGGCTAAATTTGTGTTTGATGATGAAGATAGACGCGGTATGGCGGTTGATTCTATTGTGTCCGGTGGTTGTATTATCTCCGGCGCAAAAGTTAAACGTAGCGTGTTGTTTGATGAAGTGCGGGTATGTTCTTATTCGTCGGTAAAAGACTCGGTATTATTACCCGATGTGGTGGTATTAAAGAACTGTAAAATCCAAAATGCCATTTTAGATCGGGGTTGTATCATCCCAGAAGGCATGGTGATTGGTTATAATCAAGATCACGACAGGGCAAGAGGTTTTAGGGTATCCGAAAAAGGTATTACCTTAGTAACTCGTAAAATGTTGGGTTTACCTGTTGGTTACGAATAAGGACCGTAAATGACTCTTGTGAGTGTAAAGCGAGTACTGCTGGTGGCAGCAGAAAACGATGCACTGCACGGCGCTAAAGTTGGTGGCATGGCGGATGTTATCCGCGACTTGCCACCCGCATTAGGCCAATGCAGCGTGATAGCCGATGTCGCTATGCCTAATTATGGTTTTTTAGCTCAACAATATCGTGTCGCACATATGGCTGATGTTGAAGTTGATTTTGCGGGTGAGCGTCATGTGGTATCTGTGTATCGGATGCCTAGGCCGCAAAACAAAGACGAAATGGTCGATATCGGTGAGCAAGATAATACTGGCGCCCAAATTTATCTATTCGATCATCCGCTGTTTAACCATCAAGGTCAGGTTTACTGTAATGGTTCAGCCGACAGACCGTTTGCCGAAGATGCGACCAAGTTTGCTTTGTTTTCATTGAGTGTTGCCACATGCCTTGTTAACAGGCTATTACCTTATTTCGATGTGTTGCATCTGCATGACTGGCACACCGCAATGGTGGCGATGCTTCGCGGCTGCGTGGCGGAGTTCTCGGCATTGCAGGCGATGCCTTGTGTGTTCACTATCCATAATTTGGCTTTACAGGGGATCCGCCCCTTCAGCGGTGATGATTCATCGTTTGCCCATTGGTTTCCACAGTACATGGATAAATTGAATGCAGCTGCCGATGTAAGTTTATTTGATCCACGTTACAACAATTGCATTAATCCAATGCGAATGGGCATAGTACTGAGTGATAAAGTGCACTTGGTGTCGCCCAGTTATGCCCGCGAAGTGTTAATGCCATCGGATTATCATAAAGGCTTTTTTGGCGGTGAAGGATTAGAGCTAGATTTAGCCACTAAAGCGCAGCAAGGTAATGTCGTTGGGATCATTAATGGTTGTGTTTATGATGATAAGCCCCTAAATGATGTTGATCATCAAACAGGATATGCAGGGTTATTGCACCAAGCAGAAAACGCGATTATCAAATGGCAAGCAAAGGCCAATAATGTCAGTGTATTAGACACCATTGCGCTCACGCGAATGAGTCAGTATAAGCATGCTGTATTGGCGGAGCATCTGCGATCGTTAGAGGTAAATAGCCGAACGTTTGATGATGACAAGCAACGGTTTTTACTGACATCAGTAGGTCGGTTAACTGAGCAAAAAGTGTTGATTTTGTTGCAACCGTATAGTGCAACGCAAATAGATAAAAGCCTTTCCTCAGCAAAAACAGTACTAGAAGCGGTACTTGAATCATTAAAGCGACAACAACCCAACGGGGTGTTTATGTTGCTTGGTAGTGGTGATCTGCATATTGCTAAGGTTCTGCAAGCTACAGCTGCGCGTTATGATAACTTTTTATTTTTACACGGTTATGATGAAGCATTGTCTGAGCAACTTTATCAATCGGGCAGTTTATTTTTAATGCCAAGTTCATTTGAGCCATGCGGAATAAGTCAAATGCTGGCAATGCGGGCAGGGCAACCTTGTTTGGTTCATGGCGTGGGTGGACTGAACGACACGATTACAGATAATGTCAGCGGCTGGGTGTTTAATGGTGAAACGCTAGCTGCACAAGGACAAGCCCTGGTTGAACGTGTTAATCAAGTTCTTGCGTTATATGGCAGCGATACTTGGCAACAGGTGAAGCATAATGCCGCCAAAAAGCGATTTAGCTGGGACGATGTCGCGAAGCAATATCTAGCAAAGCTCTATGTAGCGAATGATAATGATCAGTAAACAACGTCAGTAAACAACGTCAGTAAACAACGTCAGTAAATACAGTCAGTAAATACAGTCAGTAAGCATTAGTCCGTTAGCAAGACAACTTAAACTAATGTTATTAGCCAATCGTTTTATGTTCAGCTTGATGTAATGAAAAATGCCAATCAAATATGATTGGCATTTTTGCGTTTCAGCGTGGTTATCGGCTGAAAATACTCACTAATAAATAATCTTTTAGTAGGTATAACGTAGATCTAAGTAATAGTAACCACCGTTAAATCCAAACGGAGTATTGGTCAGTGGGTATACAAATATGCCGTTAAAATTATTATCCTCTGGGCGTTTCTCTGGATAAGTATCAAATAGGTTTTGTACCCCTAACGTTACTGAAAGGTTATCGGTTGCACGGTAACGAGTACTTAAATCAGTGGTCCATCTCGCACCGTATTCTACTTCACTAGATGAATAACCCACGGTATATTCACCGAAATAGCTGAAACGTAAGTTAGTGGTGAAGTCATCATATTGATGAGTAAAACCGATGTTAGCGGTATTTTTCGGATTGGCTTCCGTCATGCGAACGACTTCAATATTATCAAATAGCTCGTCTTCTAATCCATTGAGGATTGAAGGCAAAGAAATTGACTCAATTTCAGTTTCTTTGTATGAGTAAGCAAGGTTTGCTTTTAGGTCGCCGTATTCACCAAGGTCAAAACCTTGAGTGATAACTAAGTCTACACCTTGAGTTTTAGTATCAACCGCATTCATAAAGAAACGAGCCGAGTCGGCATTGGTGCCTTCAAGAATCGCAGCAATGGCGGGTGAGCTTTCTTTGTCGATAGAGCCTGACAAAATGATTCTGTCATCAACATTGATTTCATAAGCATCTAATGTCACTGCAAAACCATTGTCGCCAGTGTAAACAATACCTGCACTATAAGAGTGTGATACTTCCGCTTTAAGATCGGGAATACCTAGCTCAGCTCTAACCGGTGATAACTGGTTAAAGGTACCTGACTCTCTAGGAATAAATTCACCAGTGATCGGATCAGGGTCAAAGAAAGTGGATACGTTGGTAAAATAAAGCTGTTGTACACTTGGCGCGCGAAAACCCGTGTCGGTGGTTAAACGAAGTGCCACTCGGTCTGTTAGCTCATATCGACCAGACAATTTCCAACTGGTATTGCCACCGAAATCTGAATAGTCTTCATAACGAACGGCTGCCGCCCAATAAAAGTCATCGGTGAGTTGGTTTTCAAGTTCGATGTACAAACCAAGGTTTGTACGGTCTTCATCTACTTCAGATTCTTTAGTGAAACCACCAAAGCCCTGGCTACCACCCGATTTATCTTGGTAATCGCCTTGGATATACGATTCTTCTTGGCCAGCTTCAATTTGATAGCCACTTTCGCGCCATGTGATGCCCATTGCCACGAGTAAGTCAGAGTCATTGGCAAAATCGTAGTAGGTTGAAGCATCTAAATTTAGATTCAGCTCACTGGTCGACAATGTACCAGCATCAAAGCTTGTTGGGCTGTTAGGGCCAAGCGAAGCGTTAATGCTGTTTTCAACATTGTATTCAAAGCTGTTGCTACCAAAACCAACTGATGAATCAATTTCCCATTGGCCCAACTCAAACTCATAACCGGTGACTAAAGAGTAATCGATAATCTCTGGGCTAATTTGTGGTAAAAAGCCGTCTGGATACACTTCAATAACGTTACGAGAATCCAACGCACGACGATAAAAAGCGCCTGAAGTTGAGCTGCGTTTGCTAATACCACCAAAGGCATAAAGCTTGCCCTTGGTATCTAACCCTTGCTCAGCATTTACAAATAAACCGTAGTTGTCATAATCACTGTCGCCAACATGATGATTTTTACGATCGAATGTGGCTTCACGTGGATCAAGGCTACCATCTGCTAGGGTCGGGTATTGCTGACGTGGATCAAAACCGGCACGATTAGTTGAATTTTTCTGATGTGCTTCTAAAGACACATTCACAAAGCCGTCTTGGCTAAAACTAAAGCCTTGATTAATGCCTAGGCGTACTTGTTCACCGTCGCCTTCATAGGTTTGGCCAACCTGGGCGGCAATGCTGCCACCTTCGTCGCTGTCTTTCAGCACGACGTTGATGACGCCCGCAATCGCATCAGAGCCATATAGTGCTGATGCACCGTCGCGTAAAATTTCAATCCGCTTAATTGAAGTCATTGGAATGGCATTAAGGTCAACGTTTGATGAACCTTTGCCTAAAGTGCCAGCTAAGTGAACCAATGCTGAACCGTGGCGACGCTTACCATTTACCAACACTAAAGTGTGATCAGGTGACATGCCTCGTAAGCTTGCAGGGCGAACCGCGTCGCTGCCATCGGTAATTGACGAGAATGGAAAGCTGTAGCTGGGCGCAGCAAACTGCAATGCCTTGGCGGTTTCGGTTATACCTGTTGCTTCAAGTTGTTCTGAAGTAATAATATCGACAGGGGTTGCACTGTCTGTGGCGGTACGAAGGGCAATACGCGATCCAATAACCTGAATGCGCTCTAGGTTTTCACCTTCTTCTGCAGCGATTGCTACTGGGACTGAAATACTGGCAATAACGGCCAAAGAAACGAGACTTTTATACATTAGCAATCCTGCGATAACGTTATGAGTAATTTTGTAACATTATAGGTCATTTTCGCTGGTACATAGGTCGCTTTAATATAGGCTTGGTTAGTTCAATCAGGCATATCTCATGACACTCTGATCTAGTTAAAGGCGATAATTACTCCATTGTAGTCACAACTACCCACAGCCATAAACAAACGCCTGCTACTAGTAACAGGCGTTTAACATTTATTTTGTTAATGAGGCTTAAGTATTGTTAATGAGACTTAATCGCTTTATGAGCCGCTAGCTGGGTAAGCTCGTTTGGTGCGATGTAATGAAGGTCGCCATGGCATCCTCTGCACGAGTTTGTGCCGATGCCCAGGTGTCCGAGCTTGTCATGGTTTCAACCACTTCGTAATAACATTTAATTTTTGGCTCAGTACCCGACGGGCGAACAATGACTCTAGCGCCACCTTCTAAGGCATAAATCAACACATCGCTACTAGGTGAATCAATGGCTTGTTTGCTGCCATCAGCGGCAGTGCGCTGTAGACTTTTTAAATCGTCGGTCGAGATCACCGCATACTCACCAATTTTCACGGGTGGATGTTCGCGTAAATAGGCACCAATATTTGGCGTGTCAGCATTAAGGGCAATACTCACTTGTTTATTAAGGTGAAATCCATGTTGGCGATAAATCTGCTCGAGTTTATCCCAAATGGTTTGTCCATTATCTGCAAGTTCTGCAGTCAGTTGGGCAAAGGCCACTAATGCCGATAATCCATCTTTATCCCACACTAAGTTACCAATGGTGTAACCGAGTGCCTCTTCATAAGCGAATAAGAACTGATTGTCAGCTTGGTGCTTGGCAATACCGACATTCATTAACCACTTAAAGCCGGTAAGAGTGGTATAGCTTTGGCTACCAAACTCAGTGGCAATTTTAGACAACAGGCTTGAGGACACGATAGTAGTACCAGTAAGTTGCTGATTTTTAGGCGCATGGCTGAGTAAGTAATGACCAAATAACACTCCAACTTGATCGCCTGTCAACATTTGGTAGTCGCCATTTTCAGTGCGAGCGGCAACAGCAAAGCGGTCAGCATCAGGGTCGTTGGCACAAGCAAGTGTAGCATGGTGCTTTTTGGCTTCTGCAATCACCAAATCCATTGCGCCTTTTTCTTCAGGATTTGGAAAGTTTACCGTAGGAAAGTTGCCATCAGGTTCACGTTGAGCCGCCACTGAATACACTTGGGTAAAACCAGCATCATTTAATACCGTTTCAGCCATATCGGCACCAACACCGTGCATTGCGGTGTAAGCTAAACTGACCTTGTCTTGTCCGCTGTGGTATTGCAGCTCTTTAGCTTCACGAATTCCTTGGCGATAGGCTTGATAGAAATCGTCTTGTAACCAAGTAAGCTTATCTTGTGAGATAGCATCGTCTAGTGCTAAAAAGGGAATAGTCAGAGTGGCAGCCCGAGTAATTTGGGCGGCTATGCCTGTGTCGTGAGGAGGAATAATTTGTGCGCCATTTTCCCAATAGACTTTATAGCCATTGTATTGTGGTGGGTTATGGCTTGCGGTAACCACAATGCCAGCCGCAGCGTTAAGATGTTTTACCCCAAAAGCGACTAACGGCGTGGCGGCAACCTTATAGGTTAAATGCACGTTAATGCCCATAGCGGTTAATACACTTGCGGCATCATGGGCAAAGGTAAAGGAATCATGACGACCATCGTAACCTATCACGACACCACGCTCGGCAGCATTGTCGATTTGCTCGAGTAAGTAAGCCCCCAGACCGGCAGTAGTTTGGCGGATAACCAAACGGTTCATTGCCATAGGGCCAACACCCACTTCGCCTCTTAGCCCTGCAGTGCCAAATGCTAAACGACCCGCAAAGCGTGCCGCTAGTTCTGTTTCATTGCCGTTATCAATTAACGTTTGCAGTTGTGAGCGGGTGTGTGGGTCGGGATCGTTATTGAGCCATTGGTTGATTTGATGTTGAAGATGGGTATTCATGAGTAACCTCATTGATAATCATTTTCAATAACAGTAGGAAAATACCGCCGCAAGAACAAGTAAATTCGTGTCAAAGTGGATAAAAATAACAAATTGTATTCATGATTTATACGCTTAATCTACATGCATAAACGCGATCATTAGCTTATAAACAACCAGTTGCAGCTAAATATCAAACCTAAAAACCGTGTAAATCAACTTTAAAGCTTTATATATAAACTTAAAAACATTGTATAGATAGAAACCTATAGTGTGCACAGTGGCGTTACAGCAAGAGTGGGGCTACATAGGCAATACAAAAAAGGCTTATGGATATCATCCACAAGCCTTTTATAACGCGATTAAAATAACGCGCTCAGAATCTCTTTTGCTTAGACAGCATAATTTTGTGGGAAAAACGCACGTTTTGCGTCTTCATCAAATTCTGCTTTAAATTGGATATCTTTACCCATGTCTCTGGCGCGTTCAACAGCAGGACGGTTGTTGATGCTGTTAAACCAGCGTTGAACATTCGGGTAAGTGGCAAGGGCATCTTGGCCTAATACATAGCCGATTTTATCAACCCAACCCCATGCAGCAATATCGACAATGCTCAATTCATCACCGACGATAAACTCACGGTTATCAAGATGTGCGTCAAGTACTTGGTAATGGCGCTGAGTTTCACGTTGATAACGGTTTGTTGCGTAATCTATTTTCTCTGGTGCATGGTGAGTGAAATGGACACATTGACCAGAATAAGGGCCTAAACCAGTGGCGACGAACATTAACCACGACAGAAGCTCACCACGATTTTCCGGGGTTGCAGCTAATTGACCGGTTTTGTCAGCAAGGTATAAAAGAATGGCATTAGAATCGAATACACGCACGCCGTTGTCTTCAATGGCGGGTGTTTTACTGTTTGGGTTAATCGCTTTAAATTCAGCGCTATGTTGCTCACCTTTTAAGGTATCCACTGGCACGAGTTCAAACTCAAGGCCTGTTTCTTCGAGGAACAGGGCAATTTTCATTGGGTTAGGGCCTGGATGGAAATAAAATTTAATCATGTGAACTCCTTAATAAGTAAGAAGTGTATTTAAGCAGTTTTTGAACGAATGCTCAATATATTTTTGAGCGATCGTTCATGCTTGGAGATAATTTGAGTGAATATTATAAATAATGGTTTAAAAACACGGATTAAAAAACAGATTCAAGCATAAGGTAATGCTATTAAAATCGATGATTTCTAGAAAGCATTAAGGTTGCTGACCTTTGATAACAAAAGATAATCTGAGCCTAGAATTCATTAACTGAAGTTAACAAGCGTACTCAATATGGGCGCTGTGAGTAAGATAAACCTAGCTTGAGTACTTTCATGGCTTATCCACTTAGATAAGCAACTATTCACTTTTAACTCGTCTAAGCGCTTGCACCATTGAATTAATGCTATTACCGCCATTCTGCTGGTGACAATCTTACTAACGACTATTCTTTACACGCAATCATCTACTCGCAATCATCCACTCCAGTGGGAAGCGTCAGTATATTAATGATTGTCGACAGTTGTTTGTTGCTGATTTAGATTCGCCAACAAAGGTAATATTTTACTGACTTTATCAAAGCTTTCTTGATACTCCGCAGCGCCATTGGAGTCGGCAACAATACCACCACCTGCCCAGCAGTAAATGTGATTATTTTCAGTGACCAAAGTACGAATAGTAATACTGGTGTCCATGTTTCCATTTTGGCTTATATAGCCGATGCTGCCGCAATAAAGGTTACGTCTGGACGGTTCTAATTCTTCAATGATTTCCATTGCGCGGATTTTTGGCGCACCGGTAATTGACCCACCTGGAAAGGCGGCGTTAAGTAAATCGAATGCTGTTTTGTGTGGTGCAAGTGTGGCAGTCACCGTACTGACTAAATGATGCACCGCAGGAAAGCTTTCAATGGCGAATAACGTCGGCACTTTAACCGAGCCTGGGGCGGCGACTTTACCGATATCGTTTCTGAGTAGGTCTACAATCATCACATTTTCGGCACGGTCTTTCTCGGAAGTGATTAATGCGCTAGCGGCTTGTTGATCCAAGATGGGATCATGATGGCGCGGCATGGTGCCTTTAATGGGTTTAGTTTCGATATATTGATCGTTAAGTTTAATAAAACGTTCTGGTGAGATAGATAACATGCAGTGGTTATCAACTCGCATAAATGCCGAAAAAGGCGCTTGGTTTGCAAAGGATAAAGCACAATAAGCTTGCCATTCATCTCCTTGATATTGAGCTTCAAATCGTTGGGTTAAATTGATTTGATAACAATCACCACTCAATAAATACTGCTGCACTTGAGCAAATTTATGTTGATACTGCTGACTGTCTATCTGATTACTCCAAGCCGTAGTTAATCTGAAAGGCCTTGATGTTATCGCGTTACTGGCTGATTTTTGTATTTTAGATTCAATTAAATTCAACTCAACTTTTAACGTGTCAGATCCATCATAATGGTAAGCATACCAGGATTTATCAACGTAACTGTAGACGAGTGAAAAATCATAAAAACCAATATTCATATCATCAAGATGAATATCTTTAATGGCAATTTGTGGCAGCTTTTCAATATTCCGGCCCAGGTCATAGCCAAATGCGCCCAGGGCTCCGACACTAAATGGATGTTGGCTGTCTTGCGCTGAAGGATATAACCGCGCTTGCAGTTCAGCTAATGTGTTAAAGGGGTTGGCGTGGCGATCTATTTTAATATTGAGTGCTTTGATGGCCGAGTCTTTGGCACTAAATCGACTGATGCCATCGCTGCTGGTTAACGTTGCAATAGGATTAAAGCCGATGATGTCGAATTTGGCATCTTGGTGCGGAGCATTGGCTGAGTCGAGTAATATCGCCCATGGCTGGTGGCTTACCAGTGAAAATAGTTGCTTTGTGTCTATTTTCCAGTCCAGTTTTTGCATGAAGAGTGCGTTTTTTGCCCGCGCAGACATCGATAACCCTTATCTAAAATGTGATGTAGCCCAAAAAGGATGGAAAGAGTATCATATTGGTCTTAATAGTTAATATTAAATCGATTCTAATAAAAACGATAACCATGTTAGGCCGCAATGGCTGCTGGAGCACCCCATATGTCGACGAATACCACATCTCACTCTACAACTCATTCACCTATATCTAGTCAAGCTGTCGTGATTAAACAAGCTGACTTTATTGAAAGTATTGCTGATTCTCTGCAATACATCTCGTATTACCATCCCAAAGACTTTGTTGATGCAATGACCAAAGCTTACGAGCGTGAAGAAAGCGCTGCCGCGAAAGACGCCATTGCCCAAATTCTGATTAACTCCCGTATGTCAGCCGAAGGCAAACGGCCTTTATGCCAAGACACTGGAATTGTCACCACCTTTGTTAAAATTGGTATGTCTGTTCAGTGGGATAAAACTGACATGACAGTTCAAGAAATGGTCGATGAAGGTGTACGTCGTGCTTATACCAATCCAGATAATCCATTACGTGCATCAATAGTGTCAGACCCTGCCGGTGCGCGTAAAAATACCAAAGACAACACACCATCAGTGGTTCATATTGACATGGTTGCTGGTAATCAAATAGAAGTGATGATTGCCGCTAAAGGTGGTGGGTCGGAAAATAAATCCAAAATGGCCATGCTTAATCCGTCAGACGATATCGCCGCTTGGGTAGAAAAAACATTACCAACAATGGGCGCGGGCTGGTGTCCACCGGGTATGTTAGGCATAGGTATCGGTGGTACTGCTGAGAAAGCGGCCGTTCTGGCCAAAGAATCATTAATGGACCCTGTTGATATTCATGAGTTGATGGCTCGTGGTGCAGAGACCACAGAAGAAAAGCTTCGTTTAGACATTTTTGAACGCGCAAATAATTTAGGCATAGGCGCTCAAGGGTTGGGCGGACTCACTACAGTATTAGATGTTAAAATTAAATCTGTACCGACTCATGCAGCGTCTAAACCAGTAGTGATGATCCCTAACTGCGCAGCAACGCGCCATGTGCATTTTCATTTAGATGGCACTGGTCCAGTCGATTTAGTACCACCATCTTTGTCTGATTGGCCTGAAATTACTCGTGAAGCGGGAGAAAACACTCACCGTGTCAATTTAGATACGGTCACTCAAGCTGAAATCGAAACTTGGAAGAGTGGTGATACCTTATTACTCAACGGTAAAATGCTGACTGGCCGCGATGCAGCTCATAAACGGATTCAAATGTTGCTTGAATCTGGTGAAGGTTTACCAGCAGGTGTCGATTTTACCGGTAAGTTTATTTATTACGTTGGCCCAGTCGATCCAGTCGGTGATGAAGTGGTTGGCCCTGCAGGCCCAACAACGGCAACCCGTATGGATAAGTTCACTGACATGATGTTAGACCAAACAGGCCTAATGGGCATGATTGGTAAGTCTGAGCGTGGTCCTGAAACAGTTGCTTCAATTAAAAAGCACAAAGCAGTGTATTTAATGGCTGTTGGCGGCGCGGCATACCTAGTGTCGAAAGCGATTAAGAAATCACGTGTTGTCGCATTTGAAGATTTAGGCATGGAAGCGATTTACGAATTTGATGTGCAAGACATGCCTGTAACCGTGGCGGTTGATACCAATGGTGTTAATGCGCACGAAACTGGCCCAGCGATTTGGAAAATTAATATCGCTAACAGTAAAGCTAATAAGTAAGCCATCGATAACATTGTGCTTACACATAAGCGATAAGTGTCAATGTGATTAAACGCTCGGGTTTACAGCTTTTTACAAAAGGCTTGTTGCCTGAGCGTTTTGCTTTGGTTAGTCTGCAATATACATTTTATGATTACGTTTGATATTGGCTGTATTTGTGGCCTAAACGTAATACGTTTTATTTAAACAACTGAGACATGATAACAATGAAAAAGTCTTCTGTATTATTCGCACTGGTTGCTGCTGGCATGGCAACATCAGTGTCTGCGGCAGAGCCCGCAGCTTTTAATGTTCAGCAACTGGTTAACTTAAATAAGTTGCATTCAGCGGCCGTATCAAATGATGGTAAAACCATGGTGTACGGCGTAAAAGTGGTTGATGATAAAGGCGAGGGCAACTCCGAACTTTATCTTCTCGATTTGAACGAGAAAAATGCTAAGCCAAAGCAACTTACCTCGGCAGCCGGTACTGAACACGATGTCAGCTTCTCGCCCGATGGAAAATCGATTTATTTCCTCGCCACGCGCTCCGGCACCAGTCAATTGTATCAATTGGCCCTTGATGGCGGAGAAGCTATCGCGGTTACTGATTTACCGTTAGATATCAATGGCTACAAATTGTCTAACGACGGTAAGCAAGTTGTTATGACGCTGCGGGTATTTCCAGAGTGTAAAGACTTAGCGTGTTCAAAAGACAAGTTTACTGCCGAAGCTGAACGTAAAAGCACCGGGCGTCAATACAAGCAGTTGATGGTACGTCATTGGGACACTTGGGAAGATCATGCACGTAATCATTTGTTTGTCGCCTCGCTTAATGGCAACAAAATTACCACCGCGACAAACGTGACAGCGGGCCGTGACACTGAAACACCGCCTAAGCCATTTTCTGGTATGGAAGAAGTCACCTTTACTGCAGACGGTAAGTACGTTGTTTATAGCGCGAAAGCGCCGAGCCGCGATCAAGCTTGGACTACTAACTACGATTTATGGCAAGTGCCTGTAGCTGGCGGTGAAACGGTTAACTTAACCCCAGATAACCAAGCATGGGATGCCCAGCCAACGTTCTCTGCCGATGGCCGTTATCTTGCTTATTTAGCCATGACCAAGGCGGGTTACGAAGCTGATCGCTCCCGCATTATGTTACGTGACAATGTTACAGGCCAAGAAAAAGAAGTCGCACCATTGTGGGATCGCAGTGCGAGTTCATTAAATTTTAGTGCCGATGGTCGTACTTTGTATGTGACAGCACAAGATCTTGGGCAAGTGACCATTTTTGAAGTGAACACTCAGTTTGGTGATGTGCGTCCTATTTACAACCAAGGCAGCAACAGCCTAGTGGCTGTGACCAGTAATCGTCTTATTTTCCAGAAGTCATCATTAGTTGAACCTGGCGATTTATTCAGTGTGTCACTTGAAGGTGAACAACTTAAACAGCTAACTAACGTCAACAGTGAAAAATTAGCTGACATTAAGTTTGGTGATTTTGAACAGTTCAACTTTAAAGGTTGGAATGACGAAACTGTTCATGGTTATTGGATCAAACCTGTTAACTATGAAGAAGGTAAAAAATACCCAATAGCTTACCTGGTACACGGTGGCCCACAAGGCTCATTTGGTAACAGTTTCAGTAGCCGCTGGAATGCTCAGTTATGGGCGGGTGCAGGCTATGGCGTAGTGATGGTCGACTTCCATGGTTCTACTGGATATGGTCAAGCGTTTACCGACTCTATTGGCAAGGATTGGGGCGGAAAACCGCTTGAAGATCTTAAAAAAGGCATGGCAGCAGTTACCGCGCAGCAACCTTGGTTAGATGCTAACAATGCATGTGCACTGGGCGGTTCTTACGGTGGCTATATGATGAACTGGTTCCAAGGTAAATGGAACGATGGCTTCAAGTGTTTAGTCGACCATGCTGGTTTGTTTGATATGCGTTCTATGTATTACGTTACAGAAGAATTATGGTTCCCTGAATATGAATTCGGTGGCCCATACGATCAAAACAAAGAGCTATATGAAAAGTTTAACCCAGTAAACTATGTTGAAAACTGGAAAACGCCGATGCTCGTCATCCATGGTGAAAAAGACTACCGTGTACCTTATGGCCAAGGTCTTGCTGCATTTACCTTTATGCAGCGTAAAGGTATTCCTTCAGAGCTATTGGTATTTCCAGATGAGAATCACTGGATCTTAAATCAAGATAACCTACAGCTATGGTACAAGAATGTACTAGGCTGGATGGATCGTTGGACAGCTAAATAACCTGAAATTGGGATAACAAACGTCTCTCAAACAGCTCTTTGCCTTGCTAACGTTGTTGAATTAACTTGCAATAGACCCGCTATTGACGCGTCAATTCGCCTTGTTAGTAAAACAAATGACAAGTTTGAGAGTTGTTAACGTATATGACTATGATCTTTATAATCATATATTTGTCTCTTATCCCGAGTTCAGGTTAAATAGTGTGTAGTTTCTCTGTAGAGGGTTTACGCAGGTCAGTATTGAAATAATGGCCTAATCTTCACAGCAGAGTTACTTTCAGAGTTAATTAAAAGAGATGTTGCCACTGGCAACATCTCTTTTTTGTGCCTAAGCTATTGTAGCTTCAGATATTGTGGGTCAAGCCAATCGCAGTTTTACCAGAGGCAATGAGTTATTCATTAGTCAAGGTGATGCTGGAATCGATATCTATACTGTTTACCTAAAAAATACACTTATATACTGTCAAAATAAACTGACCGGCTAAATGTATACTTTTAGGAGAAATAAAAACTCCGCTATCGTTAGTATTTTTCATCATAAGGCTATTCTTATTTTGTTGAATAATATGTAGGTTAACCACAGACAAACAATATTTTAAGTTATGTTGTAGGTTAAATCATCATATTGATGCTAATTAGAACTGTATAGTGAAATAAAATAACTAAAAGTGCGTGTTTACGTTAACTGTCATTGTGATGTAAAAACACAAATAATAAACGTAGCATTAGTTTTTGTATTGTAAAACGGTCTATCAAATATAAAAAATTTCATTTGGGGAATGGCAATGTTTCAGCTACATTAGCGCCCTCAGAATCGAGCTTCAATACAGGTAATATCAAGAGGGTTATACCAAGTGGATTTCATGCTTTATATCAAGTTCTTTCTAGGACTATTAGCCATTATTAACCCAGTAGGGTTATTACCTGTTTTTGTTAGTTTAACCAGCCATCAAACTGAAGTTGAGCGTAGACATACCAACCGGGTGGCAAACTTTGCCGTAGTGGTCATTTTATTGGTGACGGCAATAGCAGGGCATTACATTCTTAGTATGTTCAGTATTTCATTATCGGCTTTTCGTATTGCCGGTGGTAGCTTGATTTGTATTATTGCCATGTCGATGCTACAAGGTAAAATCAGTGAAGTGAAACGCAACCAAGAAGAAGACCGTGAGTCTTCAGGCATGGAGTCTGTTGCAGTTGTCCCTTTAGCTTTGCCATTAATGGCTGGTCCTGGTGCCATTAGTGCGGTGATTGTGTTTGCGGCGGAGCATCACCAAATAACCAACTACATTGGTATGTTTTTAACCATTATTATCTTAGGTCTTGTTAGTTGGGGTTTATTTCGTATGGCGCCAATGCTGTTTAAACTATTAGGTAAAACTGGCATTAACGTTATTACTCGTCTAATGGGTCTACTGATGTTGTCTTTAGGCATTGAAGTGATCGCCGCGGGTGTTAAAGGACTTTTCCCTACCTTAATAGGTTAGTTAGCTTGCTAGTTGCTGTGCATTTGTGCAAACGCTTGATAGTGGGGATTTTTAGCTTGACCCGCTATCATCATTTGCGTAAAGTACGCCTCGATTAGCACTGCCGCGGTTAGTATTAAGTGGTTTTGTATTGTTGAGAGGTAATTATCCCACTCAATAGAATTAAATATTAAGTACTGCCTTTTTATCTGATGTCTTTTAATAGTATGGATAAAAAGTCAGTCACAAATTGGTGAGCTGGCTGAGTGGCTGAAGGCGCACGCCTGGAAAGTGTGTTTAGGTTTATCCCTAACGAGAGTTCGAATCTCTCGCTCACCGCCATATTATGAAAAAAGACGTCTTCGGACGTCTTTTTTCATTTGTGTTTTAATACAATACTGACAATTTGGCTGATGCTTCGTCTCGCCGTGGTCTAGTATGACTTTATATTAACGAGGTGTTAGCGCTTGTTATGCGTAGCCTCTATAATGCTTTATTCTTGTTTTACTACTGAGACCCACTTTCATGCCTTTTTCGACACTTGGATTACGCGACACGATTGTCAATGCCCTACATGAAGTGGGATACAGTCAGCCGACACCGATTCAACAACAGACTATTCCGGTTATTTTAAAGGGTAAGAACCTGCTTGCCGCGGCGCAAACGGGCACCGGTAAAACCGCAAGCTTTGTATTACCAATATTAGAACGCTTAGCCGACACTGAAACCCAGCGTGCAAAACGTATTCGAGCGTTGATTTTAACCCCAACTCGCGAACTCGCAGTGCAAGTTCACGCCAACGTAGTGCAGTACGCCAAGCATTTATCGTTAACCTCTATCGCCATTTATGGTGGGGTTGATGAGAAGCCGCAAAAACAAGCCTTAATTGATGGTGTGGATATTTTGGTGGCGACACCAGGACGTTTACTCGACTTATATACCCAACGTGCTGTGCACTTTGATAAAGTTGAAGTGTTGGTGCTTGATGAAGCCGATAGAATGCTCGACATGGGCTTTATCGAAGATATTAATAAAATCATCGATAAATTACCTTCTGAACGTCAGAGTTTATTGTTTTCCGCGACATTATCAAACCAAGTGCGTGCGTTAGCGAAAACGGCCATTAAGCGTCCTGTGGAAATTTCGGTGATTGCTGATCGCGATTCAGCACCGAAAATCGAGCAGTGGTTAACGACGGTTGATAAAGATAAAAAATCAGCTTTATTAAGTCATTTAATTAAAACCGAAGAGTGGAATCAAGCGCTAATCTTTATCGAAACTAAGCAAGGTGCCGCTAAATTAGTCAGTCAGCTTGAAAAGCGTGATATTGCTGCTGAGTGTATTCACAGTGGCCGCAGCCAGCCGGTGCGTGAACAAATTTTAGCTGATTTTAAATCGGGTAACATTAAATACCTAGTAGCTACCGGTATTGCGGCGCGTGGTATTGATATTGACGATTTATCTCGTGTAATCAATTATGACTTGCCTTATCCGGCCGATGACTACATTCATCGTATTGGTCGAACCGGTCGTGCGGGTGCTGCTGGTGTCGCTATTTCTTTTGTGTCCAATGATGACTTTAAAAACCTGTGTATGATTGAAAGTCGTTTGGGGCATTTAATTGAACGCAAAGAAATAGTCGGTTTTGAACCATCTAAGCCTATTCCTATTTCGGTGTTGAATTTTATCCCAAAAAATCGTCAGCATAAATCAACCTCAGCGACAGACCGACCTACGCTGAGTTTAGGCAAATCGAAAACGGCTTCAGCTGACTTTAGAAAAACCAAAACAGCTAAAGCGCCAGCCTCGTCGAAAGGTAATAAACCTAATCCCTGGAATATCTAAACTGATTAGATAAACGATTAACTCAGTTGTTGTATCGGCGATTAAAGCGGAATTTACTTTCCGCTTTTTTGTGTGGATTTCTCAAGGCATGGACAGTCTGGCGGTAACACAAACTGAATGGCTTTTGGGAGTACTTCAAAACGCATTTGCTCTGTTGGATAGGGTTCGCCATCTAAATTAAGCGGTAACTTGATAGGGAAATCAATTTCTAGCCAACGGGTTTGAAAATGATAACAAAACCTGGCTTCATGACTCATGGCTTGTATTTCATCTATCACCACCGGGATATCAAAGGTTGAAAATGACTTCAGCAGGGTGATATCCATCAAGCCATCATCAATTAACGCATTGGGCGCCAGCATTTGTCCGCCGCCAGCTTGCTTATTATTGCAAATGGCGCCTACCAGAATATCGCCATCGAGCGTGCCTTTATCGGTGGTAATACTGCCTTGATAAGGCTTAAAGCCTAATGCTTTTGCCAATCCTATTAAGGTATAAGCCCCGCCGCCCAGAAAATCTTTTAACTCTGTTGGGGTTTCTGCAGTCACTTGCGCGCCAAAACCGGCGACTGCCGCATTAATAAAATAATTATTGTTGGCTCTGATGATATCAATAGGGTAGCTGTCACCATGAATCGCCAGTTCCAAAGTGGAGTGAATATTATTGCTAATGCCACACGCAGTGGCGAAATCATTTGCCGTGCCTAATGGCAGCACGGCTATTTCGAGCATATGATCCTGTTGTGGCAGTTGCATCAGGGCATTAACAGCCTCATTAAGTGAGCCATCACCGCCACCAATAACCACTCTGCCGACATTATCGGCTATTGCTTCCGTCATAAAACGCAACATATCGGCACTTTCCCAAGAGACCCGCACATCAACAGTATGGCCTTTTTCACGTAAAGCGATAACCGATTGTCTGATGTCGACATTGGCGGCTTTTTTACCATTAAGCAGTAGTCGGATATGTGTTGAAGGCATCGTTAAGACCTCTGTTGATTATTATGGACACGGCTATGTAACTAAAAATCGGTTTCTAGGCTACAAGTAGTTGATCGATTCACTATTTTTATGTCACAAAAGGTGTCTGCATGCTGCAAAACCGTGACGAACATGATTAACTAATTATAATTGTCTAAAGATGATTTTTTACTCATCACTATGTAGAAAAAGTATACGTTCCAAAAACCGTTAAGTTTCCAAAATAGTTAAGTTCCAAAAATTATTTAAGCACAAAATATATAGGCAGCCAAAATCTATACTCGCGAAAGCGATACCGATAAAAAATAAGTGTAAACACACTAAAAAATAATAACAATGTAAGGGATAACTCATGAAAAAATCTTTACTTGCTTTGGCGGTTACTTTTGCCATGGTCGGCTGTGGCGATGACTCGGTTAAGCCAAGTCCACAAACCAAGACCGTTACTGCAGAGGCTAGCACAACTACAACCGTGACAGAATTAACCTTTAACAAATATTCACAACAGTTTATTGATGAGCTGTGGGCATTATCACCAACGTGGGCTCTGTACAGTGGCAAACATGTTAATGATGGCTATTTAGATATCCCTAATCAAGCTAGCCGCGACAAAACGCTGCAATTTGTTAAGCAACAGCAAGCGGCACTAGCCCAATTCGATCCGCAGTTATTATCTGCTAACGAGTTAATTGATTATAAATTACTGAGTAATTTAGTTGAGTCAATGCAATGGGAAATTACACGCTTTAAAGGTTGGCAATGGGATCCATCTAATTACAATGTTGCCGGTGGTTTTGCGCAAATCATCAATGAAGACTTTGCCCCGTTAGATGAGCGCTTAGGCTCTGTTATTGCACGTCTTGAAAATGTGCCCGCTTATTATGAAGCCGCGCGACAAAATATTAGTGAGCCGACACTTGAGCATACCCAATTAGCGATTATGCAAAATCAAGGCGCATTTTCAGTATTGTCTGCCGAGTTAGCCCAGCAAGTCACTGATTCAGGCTTAAGCGCAGAGCAGAAAGCGTTATTTGCTGAGCGTTTTGATGCAGCAACTGCAGCAATTAAACAGCACATTGAGTGGTTAACCGCGCTTGAAACTAAGCTAACCGAAAATGGAGGCCGCGATTTCCGTATTGGTGAAACCTTATACGAAGAAAAATTCGCCTTCGATATTCAGTCTGGTATGACCGCTAAACAGTTATACGACAAAGCCGTAGCGGATAAAAATCATGTTCAGCAAGAAATGGCTAAGATTACCGATACCATTTGGTCAAAGTATATCGATACCCCAAAACCAGACGATGAGAGACAAGCTATTCGGCAGTTAATTGATGTGTTATCAACCAAACATGTTAAACGAGAAAACTTTGTTGCTGAAGTGCGTAAGCAAATTCCAGAACTGATTAAATTTGTCAATGATAAACAACTGGTGACTCTTGATCCTAACAAACCGTTAATTGTGCGTGAAACCCCTGAATACATGCGCGGTTTTGCGGGTGCTTCTATCAGTGCACCAGGGCCTTATGACAAAGGCGGTAATACTTACTACAACGTTTCGCCCCTCGATGACATGAGTGATGAGTCAGCCGAAAGCTATTTACGTGAATACAATCACTGGATTTTACAGGTACTGAATATTCATGAGGCTATCCCAGGACATTACACACAATTAGTCTTTTCTAACCAATCTCCTAGTTTAGTGAAAAGCTTATTTGGTAACGGTGCCATGATTGAAGGTTGGGCAGTGTATACCGAGCGTATGATGCTGGAAGAAGGTTATGGTAATTTTGAACCTGAAATGTGGTTGATGTATTACAAATGGAATTTACGGGTCATTTGTAACACTATTTTAGATTACAGCATTCAGGTTAACGGAATGGGTGAGCAAGAGGTGATTGACTTGCTCGAGAATGAAGCATTCCAACAACGCGCTGAAGCTGAAGGAAAGTGGCGTCGAGCGACCTTAAGTCAAGTGCAACTGACTAGCTATTACGCTGGCTATCGTGAGATCTATGATTTCCGCGAACAACTTAAAGCTAAGCAGGGTGAAAACTTTGATTTAAAGCAGTTTCATGAACAGTTTTTAAGTTACGGTAGTGCGCCGGTTAAATTTATTAAACAGTTGATGACAGATAAATAGACCAATGATGTCTCATTCATTATTGTGACAAATGTCTCAAGGCCTGAAGTTTCAGGCCTTTTTGTTAATGAAAAGGGCTACAGGGTCGATTAAATCTGGTTTTGGCTAAATCAGTATGATAATCTTAATGGTAATCGTTATCATTAAGTAGCTGAGCATGAAGAATATCCTATTCATTGAACATACCCTTTCCGATAAAAGTGACGTAACTCGACAGCTAAATGAGCAGGGCTACAGTGTTCATCGGGTTAATAATGCCTTTGATGCGTTGATCCAAATGGAAACTGAGCAGCTTGAAGCCATATTATTAGATTTTTCGGTTCCCAAAATGGAGTCATTTTGGCTGCTCGTTGCACGACAAACCCGAACGCCTATTATTGTATTAGCAGAAAGTAACAGCGAACTGGAGCGCATTAATGCGCTAGAGTTAGGCGCCGACGATTATCTCACTCGACCGATTAATATCCGCGAATTGCAGTTACGTCTTAATGTACTCCATCGACGCACCCAAGCACCAATTAATGAGGCGGTTAATGACTATATTGGCTTTGATGATACCTGCTATACCATTAGTTTTGCAGAAAAGTCGCTAGTGTTGACCCAAACGGAATATCGGTTATTTAAATATTTATTTGATAGACAAGGTGAAGTTGTCACCAAAGAAGAGCTGCAACTACGGGTATTGCATAAGGAACTTGGACGTTTTGACCGTAATTTAGACATGCATATCAGTAATACACGCCGTAAATTAGTTAAACGCAATTTACCACGCGAATTGATTAATACCGTTCGCGGTCAAGGTTACAGCTTTAGCTTTTAATGGTTCACACCTATTGCCGCATTTGATAAGCTATGGCGCATAAAATAAGGCTGATACCAATCGTTATTAAGCCCAAAATAAGCGCAAGCACATAAAGGATAATCTAATGCGGATTACAGCAAACTTTGACGGCGGCAATATTGACGTCATTAACCTAGACAAACATGACGATATACAACTCGCCATTCGTCCCGATTTTGGTGGTGAGTTTTATCAATGGTTTAATTTCCGTTTAGAAGGGGAAGTCGGCCAGACATATACCCTTAACATCCTCAATGCAGGTAGTGCCTCTTATCCAGCTGGCTGGGACGATTATCAAGCAGTGGCCAGTTATGACCGCCAATCGTGGTTCAGATTACCGACTCAGTATGTCGACGGAAAATTAACCATCCAGGCTGAGCTAGATTGTGAAGCCATTCAAATTGCTTATTTTGCACCGTACAGCTACGAACGTCATTTAGATTTGATCAGTGAAGTGCAATTACATCCTGCTGTGAGTCTTGAGCACCTTGGGTTAACCCTTGATGGTCGCGACATGACCTTACTAAAAATTGGTGATGCTAACCCAGATAAAAAGAATATTTGGATTACTGCGCGTCAACATCCGGGTGAAACGATGGCTGAATGGCTAGTTGAAGGTTTGTTAAATCAATTGCTTGATAGTGATTGTCCAACATCTAAAGCCTTATTAGACAAAGCCAATTTTTATATTGTGCCAAACATGAATCCTGATGGCAGCGCACGCGGCCATTTACGGACTAATGCTGTTGGTACTAACTTAAATCGTGAATGGCAAACACCGAGCTTAGAGAAAAGCCCTGAAGTGTATTATGTCGTTAATAAAATGCATCAAACTGGTGTTGATTTATTTTACGATGTGCACGGCGATGAAGGCCTGCCTTATGTGTTCCTTGCCGGTTGTGAAGGGGTGCCAAGCTACAACGATAAGATGGCTCAATTACAGCAGCAATTTCTCAGTGCATTGACCATTGCCAGTGCGGATTTCCAAACAGAGTTTGGTTACGATAAAGATGAGCCAGGTAAAGCTAATTTAACGGTAGGTTCTAATTGGGTTGCTAATACGTTCAGTTGTTTATCGAACACCTTAGAAATGCCATTTAAAGACAATGCCAATTTAGCCGATCCATTTGTGGGCTGGTCTCCAGAGCGTTGCGTATATTTAGGTGAAGCGTCTTTAGTTGCGATGTTAGCGGTGGTTGATAATTTATAATCGCGACAGTACGCGGTAATTTTTATCTTCAGATAATCAAGCAGGTAGAATGAATTATGGCCTTAGTTGCATGTCCTAAATGTCAAAAGCGAATTTCAAGTCTGGCTAAGCAATGTGAGCATTGTAAAACCGATTTGAGTGGTAATACTGAGTCATTAAAGATTATCAGTCACATTGAGCGTTCAAATAGCTTAATGACTCAAAGCTTTATTTTTTTGACATTATTTATCGCAGGAGTTGTGGTGTGGTTTTGGGGAGGAGAGCCTGCACAGGGGTTAACTTCTTATATCGCGATCGCAAGTTTTGTTATTGGTTTTACGGGTTATCTTGTTACCCGAGTCAGAATAGTGTTACATAAACGGAAATCAGTATGAACGATATCAATAAAGTCATTGATGAAATGCCTGAAGAAGTATACCTGCGCTTATTGTCTGCGTCTGAGTTAGGTAAGTGGGATGATGGTACAGTATTAACTCAGCCACAGCGTGAATCGACTTTGCAAGTAGTGATGTTGTATCAAGCACGTAAGCTGCAGCAAACCGAACATTTTACCATCGCAGCCGGTGGTAACATTAATGAGCTGTCTAAATCAGAGCTGAAAAAACAGTTTAAAGGTGAGCCCATCGCCGAGTTTAAAGAAGCTGATTTGTAATTATCTGATAATAAATAATATTTGTTATCAGATAATGGATATTATAACATCAAAAAATGCGAGCTCATTAGCTCGCATTTTTATTTAGCTGTTATCTGTTAATACAATAACCCCGTAACAGTATCAATAACCTAAACTAGTCCGTTGTCAGTTCACCAACAAGGTTTTGCTGCATACGTTGCTTAATTTGCGCCGACGTTAATCCAATAGACAACAAATAATGCAATTTGGCTAACGCCGCTTCAATGGTCATATCAGCACCACTTATTACCCCAGCTTGTGCTAAAGCATTACCTGTAGCATAACCGCGCATATTGACCTTACCCTGGAAACATTGGGTCAAATTAACCAATATAATACCGCGTTCATCGGCTTGTTTAAGTGTATCAAGTAGCTTCTTATCTTGTGGTGCATTCCCCACGCCAAAGGTCAATAAAATCAGTGCTTTTACCGGTTGCTGTAAAATATTATTAAAAATGTCAGTGGAGATCCCTGGATAAAGTGTCACCACACCAACAGGTTGTGGACTAATTGTCACCACTTCTAAAGGCTCACCTGTTGGTTTGGTTATTTTCCCTGCTTTAAGGTTTATTTTAATGCCTGCCTCGAGCAACATAGGAAAATTAGGCGATGCAAACGCATCGAATCCGTCAGCATGGGCTTTGGTTGAGCGGTTACCACGAAACAGTTTGTTATTAAAAAATAAACAGACTTCTGCAACGGGGTAGTTGGCTGCAATATACAGCGAATTGAGCAAGTTGGTTTGACCGTCTGAACGTAATTGAGCTAACGGAATTTGTGAACCAGTAACAATGACAGGTTTTGATAGACCTTGCAGCATAAATGACAATGCAGATGCGGTATAAGCCATGGTGTCTGTACCATGCAAAATAACGAAACCGTCATACTTTTCATAGTTGGCTTGAATATCATTAGCAATCAATTGCCAATCCGGCGGTGCCATATTGGATGAGTCAATTAATGGGCTGTATTCATGAATAACGAATTCAGGCATTTCTTCATGATAAAACTCAGGCATTGACTGAACACAATCGGTTAAGAACCCAGATACTGGCACAAAACCATTATCGGTCTTTTGCATCCCGATGGTACCGCCAGTATAGGCAACGTAAATGGAACGTTTTGTCATGTATGTAGGCTCTTCTTTAACAGCGATTGCAGATTGTGGAAATTATACGAGTTTATTTGTCGATCCCCAATAAAAAAGCCTGCTAAGCAGGCTTTTTTTGAAGAATATTCATATTGAGGTCGTATAATTAATTAGTAATTACAGTTTTCGCAATACATATAGACATGATTAGGGTCATCAAACATCGACAATGTTTCAAATGCGCCAGCCCACTGCTTAACAAAGCGCTCAATGAAACTGGTTTGACGAACACTGTCTGGAACATAAGCGGCAGTCGCACCCATGATTTGCTGCATCAGTTGTTGTTCAGCGCTAAGCTCTTGTTCAATCAATTTAACGTCGAACTTGTCCATTTTAGCTAAATCAGCTGCTTTGGCTAAGGCCACATCCATATCACCTAGTTCATCAACTAGACCTAAGGTTAATGCGCGTTTACCAGTCCATACTCGGCCTTGAGCAATGTTGTCAACTTGCTCTAGTGTCATATGACGTTCTTTTGCTACCAGAGAAATAAACTCATGATAACCACGTTCAATATGGCGTTGTACAACAGCAGCCACTTGCGGATTTAATTCGCGTGCAGGCGATAATCCGGCCCAATCAGATGTTGCGACACCATCAGAGGTCACACCAAAATGATTCAGTGCTTGCTCAAACGTAGCAAACATACCGAATATACCGATAGAACCCGTTAGGGTTGTTGGTGTTGCAACAATATAGTCGGCACTGGCTGATATCCAATATCCGCCAGATGCAGCAAGACTACCCATGCTAACAACCACAGGCTTACCTGCTGCTTTTAGGGCTAACACTTCTTGACGAATTTGTTCTGACGCAAATGCACTACCACCAGGGCTATCAACGCGAAGCACGACGGCTTTCACCTTATCGTCAAAGCGTGCTTTCATTAGCAATGCAGAGGTACTTTCACCGCCAATTTGTCCAGCAGGTTGTTTACCGTTAAGAATCGTGCCTTTAGCAACGATAACGGCCACTGCGTCTTTTTCAACAAAGCTAGGCATAGGTGCGGTTAACGCTCGGTAATCATTAAAGCTAATTTGCTTAAAGTTTTTACCTTCTTTATCACTGCCAACACGTTCAATCATCGCGACACGGAACGCATCAGCCGAAACCAGTTCGTCAACCCATTTCATGTTGACAGCCATTTGAGCACTGTCACCTTCAGCTTTATCAAGCTGAGCAAGGAATTCATCTGGAGTTAACACTAATTGATCTGGGGCTATTTGACGGTTACTGGCCACAATAGTTGAATAACTTTGCCAAATATCGTTTAACAATACTTTACTGGCGACTTTATCGGCATCAGACATATCGTCGCGAATAAAGGGCTCTACAGCTGATTTAAAGGTACCCACTCGAAATACGTGAGTGGTAATTTTGAGTTTTTCGAGTGCAGCTTTGTAATATAAGCGATAACGGCTTAAGCCATCAAGCGCTACCATACCTTGATTATTAAGGTATATTTTGTCTGCAAAGCTGGCTAAAAAATATTGGTTTTGATCATAACCATTGGCCATAGCGATAACTGACTTATTGGCGGCTTTAAATTGGGTTAATGCTTCACCTATAGCGGTCATTTTACTAATACCGGCATCACGAAGATCCGCTAAGTCCAGTACTATACTGTTAATGCGGGCGTCTTGAGTCGCATTATTAATAGTATAAAGTACATCGGCTAATAGAATTTCACCTTCTGGATCATTAGCTTGCCCTTGGCTAAATGCCATTTCTATTGGGTCTACATAATGTTTTTGGTCCACTATGCTCCCAGACAAGTTCAGCACTAATGCTGATTGATCTTCGACGACAATTTCATCTTCGCTGTTGAGAAGTACTACAGCGATGACAGCCAACAAACCAAAAAATATAACGTTGATGATGAACTTACGGATACCGTTTACTGTATTCCATAACAGTAAAAACATCCTTTTTAAAAACGAGGGTTTAGCGGACATTTGCCACTCCTTTATCAGTCTAATGTAGTCATCCTAACTGAAAATCAATAAAAATGTGAAATTCAATTGTAAAGGTTTTTAACAAACGAGCGTTTAAATGATTGAGCAAACTTTACTGTCGGGGTATGCTGGTTTAAATCACTTGTTTAAAAAGGATGTTTGAATGTCGTTTCCACACTTATTAGAACCTTTAGATCTCGGCTTTACACAGCTGAAAAACCGCGTGTTGATGGGCTCAATGCACACGGGGTTAGAAGAAGAAAAAGGCGGATTTGAGAAACTGGCAGCTTTTTATAAAGAGCGTGCTCAAGGTGGCGTGGGGTTAATCGTTACTGGCGGTATCGCACCTAATTTACGTGGCCGTTTAGCGCCACATGCCTGCCAATTAAGCTTTTCTTGGCAAGTGGGTAAACATAAAATAGTGACCGATGCTGTGCATGACGCGGGCGGTAAAATCTGTATGCAAATCTTGCATGCGGGCCGTTATAGCTATCATCCTTTTAGCTTAGCGCCGAGCAAAGTAAAATCGCCAATTACCCCGTTTACCCCTTCAGCGATGTCTGCTCGTCAAGTGCGTTCGACAATTAAAGATTATGCTACCAGCGCGGCATTGGCGAAAAGAGCCGGTTATGATGGCGTTGAAGTCATGGGCTCTGAAGGCTATTTGATCAACCAATTTATCAGTTCGCGCACCAATAAACGCACCGATGAATGGGGCGGCAGTTATGACAATCGGGTTAAGTTTCCGATTGAAATCGTTAACGCTATTCGTCAGAAAGTAGGCAGTGACTTTATTATTGTGTTCCGTTTGTCGATGCTCGACTTAGTCGACAATGGCTCAACGTGGGATGAAGTGGTTCAGCTGGCAAAATCGCTTGAACAAGCCGGTGTGAGTATTATTAATACCGGTATTGGTTGGCATGAAGCACGTGTACCGACGATTTCGACCAGTGTACCGCGTGGTGCTTTTTCTTGGGTAACAGAAAAACTCAAAAAAGAAGTCAAGATTCCGTTAATTGCCACCAACCGAATTAATACCCCAGAAATTGGCGAGGCGATTATTGCATCAGGTCAAGCTGATATGGTATCGATGGCTCGGCCATTTTTAGCAGATGCAGAGTTTGTGAATAAAGCGGCAGCTAATACCCCAGAGTTGATTAATACCTGCATTGGTTGTAATCAAGCTTGTTTGGACCATACTTTTGCGATGAAGCGGGCAACCTGTTTAGTTAATCCTCGTGCTTGTTATGAAACCGAAATTAATTTTACCCCAACAACCAGTAAAAAACGTATCGCTGTTATGGGCGCCGGTCCTGCGGGAATGGCGTTCTCGGTATACGCAGCGTCTCGTGGACATGAAGTGGTATTGTTTGAAGCCAAGTCTGAAGTCGGTGGTCAGTTTAATTTAGCGCGTAAAATCCCGGGTAAAGAAGAGTTTAGTGAAACTATTCGATATTTCATTAACCAAATTAAACTGCATAACGTTGAACTGCGTCTAAACACTAAATTGGATGCGGCAGTGCTGGCCAATGAGAAATTTGATGAAGTGGTCATCGCCGCTGGTGTGGTACCACGAGCGTTGGATTTACCGGGTTTTGATAATCCTAAAGTGGTCGATTACCAACAAGTATTAACGGGCCAAGTTGAAATGGGTAAAACGGTAGCATTAATTGGTGCTGGCGGTATTGGTTTTGATATGGCGCATTTCTTATGCGAATTAGAATCGAGCACTTTGCAACCCGATAAATGGTTAAAACAGTGGGGCATTGATAAAACCTATCAGAATGCTGGCGGGTTAACTGAAGAAGCCGAACATATTCCTGGTCGTGAAGTGTATTTACTGCAACGTAAAACCACCAAAATGGGCAAAGGTTTAGGTAAAACTACTGGCTGGATCCATCGCAGCGTGTTGAAGCAACATCAAGTGCATATGAAAACCGGCGTAAGCTACGAAAAGTTTGATGAACAAGGCCTTCACATTAAAATAGGTGAACAATCTGAAATTCTTGCTGTAGATAATGTGGTGTTGTGTGCCGGACAAATGTCGAATCGCAGTTTGGTTGATGAAATGAAAGCCACAGGATTACCTGTACATTTAATTGGTGGGGTAGATGTGGCGGCTGAATTAGATGCCAAACGCGCTATTCGCCAAGGTGCAGAACTCGCGATGAGTATTTAATTGTCACAGAGTTTCTAGTGTGAAATAACGTCCACAATTTGCGTTGTTTCGAACTGTCGTTGTTTCGAACTGAAATACGGAAACAAAAAAAGCCTTCTGTAATGCAGAAGGCTTTTTAGTATGGCAACAAAATAAGTCAGTGAAACAATAGCGCCAAACGTTGACGACTAAGTTATTTTACTGTGCTAGGACGCAGTTTTAGAACCTTATCAATATCTTCAGCGCAATGACGCTCAGGAACTTGTTCCCATTCTTCGCCCCAAGAGCGATTGATGATACGACCACGTTGGACCCCTTCACGAGTTTCAAGCAATTTAGCCCAACGAACAACATTGGTATAAGTCTCTACTTCTAGGAATTCGGCAGCCTCATATAAATTGCCCAAGACTAAGTTGCCATACCAAGGCCAAATAGCAATATCTGCAATGCTATATTCTTCACCAGCAATAAAGGTGTTTTTTGCCAGTTGTTTATCTAGCACATCTAACTGGCGTTTAACTTCCATAGCAAAGCGATTAATTGGATATTCCTGCTTTTCATCGGCATAAGCATAGAAGTGACCGAAGCCGCCACCGAGGAATGGCGCTGAACCTTGGGCCCAGAACAACCAGTTAAATGTTTGCGTTCTGGCTTTGCCATCTTTAGGGAGGAATTGGTTAAACTTCTCTGCTAGATGAACCAAAATTGAAGCAGATTCAAACACGTTTTCGTCTTCATTAGCTGATTTATCCAATAAAGCAGGAATTTTTGAGTTTGGATTAACGGCAACGAACCCTGACGAGAATTGATCCTTTTCCCCGATGTTAATCAGATAAGCATCATATTCAGCTTCTTTAATGCCTAAGGCCAGTAGCTCTTCTAACATGATAGTTACTTTTTGCCCGTTTGGTGTGCCAAGAGAGTAGAGTTGCAAAGCATGCTCTCCGACAGGCAGCACTTTATCAAATCTTGCACCTGACTCAGGGCTATTAATGTTCGCCCACTTATTAGCGCCATTGTTATTATTTTGCCACACTTTAGGCGGGGTATATTGGTTAGTCATAAAATATCCTTGTACAACCTGTTAGCAGGTTAAGTAAATTGATAATGCGCTTAGCACAATGTGGTTACGGCGTTTTTCAAGACAGTTGTCGCCTAAATTGTTAAGCAGCTTCTTTATGTTGCTCTGGATTTAACGCCACAGCGC
>NZ_JBEOPN010000038.1:0-47500 GCF_040310085.1 Shewanella sp. S1-58-MNA-CIBAN-0166
CATCAAGCTGTTTTCTTTCTGAGCTGAACATTGCTTTAACAAATGCTTCTACGCTAGTAAAACCTGACTCACTATAATTAAAGCCCATAATTTGAAAGCGCCCCCATGAAGTCGACTTCAAAGCCTCTGTAGTATCTAAACTCATGGCAATTTCAAGCCTTGCGTACTCTTGGGAGCCACCGGTATATAAGCTTCGATTCCAGGTTCTGCTGGATACAGATGGATTACTCAGATCATATTTGTGATTTGTCAAACGAGCAAAAATATGGGCTTCAAATAAGATTTTTGGCTTTCCGTTTGAGAAAAAAGCATCACCAGAAGACTCTACGTCAGCAACAGCTTTAACAGCAGCAACTTTACAACCAAGTTGATTTGCAATATCTAGATAATCAGAATCTGATATTTTTTGAATTTCGCTAGATGCGACAGGCAACTTAAAGTGAGCTTTGCTTGAGACAGCTATTATCTTTTCATTTAGCTTTCGATGAGTTCGACCATTTACGTCAATTTTGCCATCTGGACGTACCATGTTGAGTACTTTACTTTGAAATAGCTTTATCGCTGCAACAGTTTTAGCGCTTTCAGGCCTAGAGCCTAAACGGCCATCAACAATTAATGATTTTGTAGGAGGAATCAATTTAAGTAATTTATTTAATGCCGTTTGTACAGCTTTTACATCGTTTCCATTGTTAGCGCCACACAGCCCGACAGCTTGAGTTATTTTTATTGATGACATCGTATTATCCTTGTCTTTTTATATAACCTTTTTGAAGTACACAGGCAATAAAGTTAATTTTATAAATAAGCACTACTAATGTATTAAAAAATTGATTTTTGTAGATCTACCTCTGTACCAAATAGAACGATCAACGTTGTATTAATATCCAACTAGGATGGTTGGCAATCTTAATTCAATTTAACCCTTATCCTAAATTATTTAAATTTGAAATTATCCATTTATAAAAAATTAAGCTATCAACTGGCTGTTCCTTATGAGGAGCCACGGCAAAATCATAATTGAGGCAAAATAGTAGTTCATCTCTGGTAAAATGACATTGGTCATGATTTTTAAAGCAACCCCTAACCTGTTCCCATAAATTCATTGCACTATCAAAGTAGTTATCTTGCCATTTCTGCCTAAATTTAGCGGTTGGATTATTTTCAAGAGTGAACACGGACAACTCATGTCGAGTTAACGTTTTTGCATCTGGATAGTAGTTCCCGTTATATGCTAGCACTAAATCTGCTGCAATCATTGGGTGAGCAGGGATATCTCTAACATCAAGCAGATTAGCAACTAAAGCATGTTCAAAACTCCAATACCCAATGTAATAATCAGTATATTCAAACTCACAATCGCAATCATGATTATCATACCAATCAGCTTCAGTTAAACTACTGTACCATTGGTTAACGAACTGCGAGAGTAATGCTGGCTGCTCCAAGATGTCCACACTAAAAGCATCTAGTAAGGGTTGATAAATATCAGGATAGTAAAGAGAATTTGAAACGGCACGATTAGCATCCCCTAAGCGAATAGCAATATTATCTAATAATGCATCTTTCCCCTGCTCACCAATCTCGGCTAATGCTGATTGAATATGGTCACTCGACGCTTTACTGACAACAAGCAATGAAAGCCACCATAATGCATAAACATAACGATTAATATTAGACGAACCACAAGCCTCATTAGCACCTCCTAATAGCTCAAAGTCTCTGCGATAGAATTGATGCGGCGGAGGTAGTTTATCCAGCATGCGAGTCAACTGTTGGCGGTACGGTAATATGGCGAGGACATAAGGCGCAAGATCGTCAATGGAGGTGCCATAAGAGTAATGAGTAATGGCACGCATTATTGCTAGTTGAAAAAGTTGTTGAGCCACATCAACTCGCTCGGTGGGAGAGGTAAAATCTCCATTATCTAATCCATCTTGTGTAAGCTGCATTTCACTCTCAAACTCAGCGACCAACTCTTCAAAATAATGAATATTTCGACGTCTATCCCTAGCAACCATTAACTTACTCTCCATTCCAGTGCACTAAGTCTTTTGGGTAATAAGGATGATTAAGATAAATGGTGTCATCAATATTGTATAGTTTGGTTACCAATGCAGCCTCCCAGCACCAATAACCTATATAAGCATCTGTACTCATCAAGTGATAATCTGGACTTCCCTCTAGCTTATACCAAACGTCTAGATAATCTTTTAATAATTCAGGACGCTGCTCAGGTTCACTTTCAATAACATTATAAAGTTTACTAAAGCGCTTTTTAAAAAGTAATTCTTTAGATATTGTACGCTCAACATCACCCATTTCAACTGCAATTTTATCTAATAATGAGTCAATACCTTGATTAGCAATTAAAGCTAACATATGTAGGTAATACTCCTTCCCCATATCCAAACAGTAAGCAAAACTTAGCCATTTCAGGAATTCTTCTAAGTAATCTTCTCGAATTTCTTCCCAACCTATACGCTCAGCTTGTTCATTGTCAGGTAATGCATCAGCATAATTTTTTTGCCATTGACGATACTCTAACGCTTTGAGTAGGTCAGGCTTAAGTGATGAGAGTTCATCACCACGTGAATATTTTTGATGTAATAAATACATAGAATCACTGACTAGCCTAAAGGCGTTTTTCATTTTAACATCATCAGTAAACGTACCAAATGATTCAATTTTTCTTACTTTTTTACTAATAGATTTCGTTCTAAACTCAACTCTATCATTATAATAAACTACTGTTTTTAAAGAATCTCGTAACATTTCTACTCTCTTATAGTCAAATTTCTTTACCAGTGATTTTAGCGTTTCGGTCTAATGCTTTAACCACTAAACTGTTATCTTCTTTATTGCGAACCAACAATTTTTGTACTGTTCCATCATTATCAGCTAAACCATCAAGTATAAGCTCTCTCTCTTCTTCATTTAACCCAGATTTTTCAAGCCTTTTTTCGGTAATCCAGCTATCACACATCTGCTTACCGTCCCTAGTTCTCCCCAAACGAGCTTTTCCATATTTAGCTTCGGTAATCACAATATCAGGTTTGGGATTCGGGTTTCCATAAATACCATCTATACCCGTTTGCCCTGGCTCATATTTACCATTAGTGTTGCCTAGTGGTTTGTAGCCCTTTTCAAGCATTAATTGGTGCGCATTATACTCACCCACTGCCGCTTTTTTGTCATTTAAGCGGGGAAACTCAATAACATCATCAATACCTATTCTTTTAGGTTTCGGTTTTTCATTGGTGACAACAATATATCCACCGGATTCTTTACCTAATACTGAGCCATTGAATCTAAAATCTGAAAGCACACTTGCATCAGGACTTTGTGCTAATAACTCACCAACAGTGGCTTGTTTAAGCTCAACCCCTTCATCAAAATAACCTTGGCTTTCACGTAACTTAGTAAGCTCTTCAAGATTGGCATGAGAAGCGGCAAATAATGCATAATATGCATCAGGTTTAAACTTATACTCCATCGCTTTAGATATATCAAAATAGGGTGATTCATGAGGTGTCATTGGAGTTTTAAGTATAGGGCTTTCATATCTGACCAACACGGTCTCTCTAGATATATACTCTACTATCTTCCCCATAGCACCAATTACAGGAATGCCCTCTTTACAACTCAGCCCAAATGGATCTACCCAATTCACTGGATTCGGTGCATATTGATAATGGTTTATGCCGCCTATCAATCCTATTGGGTCTTGATGAATAAATCGCGCTTGTTGAGGGCTGTAATACCTAAAGCGATTGTAGTGTAACTCTGATTCGTCATCAAAGTATTGCCCTTGAAAACGGATTGGGTTAGTAATTTTGTCTTGCTTGGCTGCATCATAAACATCAACATGCTCATTATCCCCACCGTCAAAATCTACGCTTTCAATTGTTTGACCGAACACGTCTTGCTGGCTGCGCCAGACAATTTTGGTGTTTTCATCAGTCAAGCAAATCGGTGTGCCGAGTTGGTCTAGGTGATAATAATAAATCTGCCCTGCTTTAATCAATGCGACGGGAATAAAAGTGTCGGGCTGATAAATATACCAGCTGTATTCACCTAAAGTGCATTCGCCAATCAGCTGATGATTATCCCAAATAAAGTCAGTGCGACCAAGCTCAGTGATTTTTGCGCTGCGACGGCCTAATGCATCATATTCGTATTGGGTCAGCTTGCCATTAACGTTGATTTGCACCAGTTGGTTTAAGCCATTAAAGCTACGCTGTTGTTTGTCACCCCTACCCATTTGGCTGATTTGGTTGCCACTGGCGTCATAACGGTAATCGATGCCAGCCATGCTCATTAAGCGGTCGTTGTTAACCACCAAATCATTAAGGTTTTTATTGGGCTTTATTGCATCGGATGACAAAGCCGATGAAACTGAGTGTTGAATTTTTTCTGCACGCTCAGTATCAACTGTTGAACTGTTCACACTGGTATCAACACGGTTATCGTTTTCACGTAGAGAATGAATAGGATTACCAAATCCATCCCATTGGTATTGTTGCTGAACACTGGTTTTGTTGCCAGTAGGGTTATCCGATACACGAGTATGACTGTCACTGACGAGTTGGCTGATGTTGTTATAGCGAAATTGTTTAACATCGGGTGCGCGTTTGGTTTCAGGCCCTTGGCAGGATTCAACCTCACTGGTTGCGCCCTGCTCTGCTACTTCGCTATCACAGCGAAGTAATTGATGTTGTTTATCGTATTGATAATGTCTTGATGCAAACAGAGCTGACTCTGATGAGGCGAGCTCTGCTGATGCAAACTCTGGTGCTGCGTTATTTGAGCGAGCATGTCGCCATGTCTGCTCAATTAATCTTGAATAGCTATCATAGGCATGAGTGAGTTCAAGTTGATTACCCTGTATCGTTTTGTGCAATAAACCCGATGGCAGATAATGATAATCCGCCAAAGGTATACGCTGCTTCGATGGGCTATTGTCTATAAAGTTATTGCCTGTAAAGCTAATGCCACTTAGTTGACTGTTTTTATTGTATTGATAGTCAATTTGTTGCCCGTCTGGCAACGTTAAGCCACTGCGGTTGCCCGAATCATCATATTGATAGTCAAGTTGCCACTGGCTTTGCAGTACACTATTTATACGCCCTTGAGCGTCAAGGTGTTGTTGCACTGTACGGTGTTGGTTATGGGCGCGGGTGATTTGCCCTATCGGGTTATATTGATAAAAGTTCTGAGTATTCAGTAATGCAGATGTGGCACTTGGCTCAAGTTTGACATGACTACTTTGCTGACAAATGCGCCCCATTGAATCACGTTTTAGCTCAACAAACCGAATATCACTGTCGTTCACGGCAACTAATTTGTCATTAGCGTCATATTGATAATGTTGCTCACGGCCATCAAAACCAATTAAGGTTTTAGGCTGCTCTGTTGCTGTATATTCAATACGGTACTGAGCACCATCGCTGCGTTCGATGCGGTTTAAGTTACGTTCTTTATCGTAAAAAAACTTCAGCCAACTACCATCGGCAAAGGTTTGTTGGCGCGGTTGAGCTAAACCGTCATAGTCGATAATGTTATCAATGTACTCACTATCGTTACTGAGTTCTTGCTCACCAGCAACATCAGCCTGTTGACGCTGGCGAATAATACGGCCGGCATCATTATATTGATAATAATGACTAATAGCTTCTTCAGAGTGATCTTGTTTGTCTTGTGGATAGGATTTACTTTCGACAATTTGGCCTTTGTTGTCACGAATAAATTCAGTGACCAAACCTTGCGGATTAATCGTGGCGTTAACTCGCCCCAGTCTGTCATGGCTAAAACGGGTTAACGCATCACCGACTTGCGTTGCCAACAATTCGCCATCGCGATCCCAATGGTAACGATGAATAACACCATTAACATCGACTTTCTGAGTTAACTGCCCAGCATCATTGTATTGAAATTGACTTTGACGGCCATCAAAACCACTCTCAGACAATAATCGACCTGTGGCATCGTAATGTCTTTTAGCCGTTCGTCCTATCGCATCTATGGTAACAATTCGTTGACCTAAGCGATTATATTCAAACCTTGTGGTACCACCGTCCGCTTGAATAACAGCCAGTAACTGCCCTTGCTCGTTATAGTTGTATTGTATTTTATTATCACACGCATCAACGGTAGCCACTTTGCGACCAACAGCATCATATTGATGACGTATCACACTGCCATTAGGCTTGTGATGCTCAGTCAAAAGCCCTTGTGCATTGTGAATAAAAGTCTCGCGATGACCTAAAGAGTCTGTACAACTGCTTTTTATACCGTTAACGAGTGCCGTATATTCAAAGTGATAATGATAAATATCATCATCACCCCATTGCTCAATACATTTAGCGCGCTGGTCTTGTCTGTCCCACGAAAAGTGATGACTAAAGCCTGATGCCCGAGTTCTGCGTTGTAATAGATAGGTGGTACTTTTAGGATTGTATTGATGATCACTGTCAGATGTTATGTCGGCTGACTTGACCTTAACATAACTGTAACGCTCTACTCGCCCATTACTATCTGTGGCGGCTATAAGTGCTTGAGCGTCATCATATTGATAACTGGCTAACAAATTTTGGTGAATTTGTTTGTTGCCTTCGTTATCTAACATGTACGAAGCGACTTTTAACAAATTGCTTTGTGCATTGTAAAATAACAATACGCCACGTTTTGGGCCTGTGGTGATTTGGGTTAAACGCCCTTGCTGATCATAATACAGCTGAAAATATTGGCCTTGATGATTACTAATGGTTTCAAGTTGCCAAACATCTTTACCTGCAACTTGTTTTTGTATAAATGCCCAGTGGCTGTCATCGGGCTTTATTAACACATGGCGGCCATCAGCTTGATGTACTAACGACCAACCTGTTGAAAGTTGGATACTGGTTTGCCCTCGTTTAACAGAGTCGAACACATGCACACGGCCTTCATCGTCGGTTAATTCAAACCAATATTTCCCGGGTTTTTTAGGCCCAACTTTCGCTGGCGCTTGATATTGATGATCCAGCTGCACACAAAAGTTATGTCGCCAGCCGTAACCCAAACCAACATTGCTAAGAATTTTGCTCGAACGATACAAACGACGCCACGTTAGCGGCATTAAGCCATTAAGCTCAAAATCGACTAACGGTAAAATTTCTTCGCCACTTAACATTGATACGGGATCGCTGCGGCACTCTTGCTTATCGATAGCCACTTCCGTCGGGGAATGATTCGCCACAGTCCCGGATTGAACTGACGCAGAAGTTTGTTTACCCTTATTGGTTTTGGGTGCTTTGGTATTGGTTGAACTCGCGCCTAGAGTGCCTGTTTCAGTTGAATGCTGAATTTGTTGTTTGGGTGTTTCACCATACACTCTGAGTAAATTGCGCTCAATAATGTCACAGAGTTTACGGGTAATATCTCTTGGATTTAAGCTAGCATTTACACCCGCATTCATCACTAGACTGCGCGCATAAATTAATGCATTACGATCACGAACTAAATGAGGCGAGATTTCATTAATTATCTCACTAACATTATTGTTTTGCTCAAACGTTAATAACTGGAATCCAGCTGGCGTTGACGCACTGGCAGGCACGATAACGATATAACGGTTATGACCTTTAAAATTGAAATTACTGACCGTCATGTTCGTTTATGCCTTCTCTATCCATGAGTACATTGCCAAACCAAGGTGAAGTTGTTGAGATACTTCCAGTTGTAAGCTTGTTCCAGTAGCATTTTGTTGTTGGTAACGGTTATAGATGTGCAGCAAATTATATAACCCCGCCACACAACCGATATCGCCTGTAAAATAACTAGATTGGGAAATTTGTGTCTCTTGATCGATTCTGCCGGCTAATTGCTCATAAGCATTAAGCCAGTTATCCGTTACAGCGGCATGGTTGCCGGGTAAATACAATTGAGCAAATACATCCAAGTCTTCAATCTGGCAGGCACGATTAAACAAAGCTTTTATTGTTTGGGTTTGTTGAACAGCACTACATGAATCTTGAAATAAATCCACTATTTCCATGCCTTCGTTTGCAACATTGATGCTGGCCATGATGACCGCTTCAGCAGGACAACGTCCTGTGTCTTGTTGTTGAGTAATCAGCTCTTGGTCACGGTTAAAATCCACAAGGTCGAAGAACAAGCTGTCTACGGCAATAAATATTGCACTTTTATTGTCGACAGGCATTGCCTTTAATGCGCTCAAAGCAGAAAAAATACCAGCACTGCCCATAGGAAAAAACCGGCTATTGGGATGCACAAAACAATGCGGAAAAAGTGCATGTAAACGAGTAACCCAATCAACAAGTTGTTGTTTTTCTAGGTGAGGTAAAATCCAAAAAATCGCTTGGTGAGAGTACGGTTGCCATTGAGTTTCATTTTGAATAGGTAATTTATGCAACATATCAATTAGGCGGTTTAATTGAGTGTCAGTAGCAAGCTCGTGCGCCATGACGGCTGCCACATGCTGACCATCGGATAATTGATAGCTGAAATCGACCCCTTCTGATAAAGGTAAATTAATTAACTGCTGTGGGTTTTCGTATGACCCTACGACCATATTAATGGCCTCTGCATGCATAATCATAAGGCCACTTTCACACGTTGTGGGCTGCAATTAACCACATTACTCAGCCGAAGCTTATGTAAAAAGGCAATACGCTGGTGCACGGGGCTTGAATGACTAATGATCTTATCAATACTGGTACCATTAACTTCAACACCATCAATCAATCTGACATCTGGCATTTTAAGCGCCAATAACATCCACCGATGTAATAATTTGGCACTGTAAAACTGTAGGTATTCACAACGTTCGACTTCATCTTCTTCAAACTGCCATTGATAAGGCACCGCTTGATCCAACTCTGGCCCTAAAATAGTTCGAAGTGCTCGAAAAGCCATTAATGTTTGACTAGGTTGCTGCATTGCTCGAGCTAAAAAAGGCACGAATTTACTAAAACCTGAATAACCCATTAACTCAATGACTCTTAGGGTTAAATCTGCATTCTCACTCATTAAATTAAATATTTGGCTCAATATTACTTCGTCTAACGAAGTAATAAACACTTCAAAAAGCGCACTATGGCAATAGTCTAATTGACAAAATACCCCATAGAGTTTTAACGGTTCGTTAATGTTGATCATCAACATTTCAATATACAAAGACGTCAGTGATGACCGAGAAATGTTGAGGGAGTCAATTCCGTCGGCACGCTTTAAACGTTTACCTCGATAGATGCAGAATAAGATGTATTGCTGGATTTGTTCAGGCGTTTTGTTGCTGGCTGTAAAATTAACTTTATCAAGATTAAGTTGGCTGACCATTAATGCAAATGCAGGGCTATAGTGGCCAACATCTATAATTGTACTGGCAAACAAAGCTTGAACGATACCTGATTGCTTAACTGGCTGAGCCTTATAGTGCAGTTGCAATAGTAAAGATAAGATCACCATTTTGTCTGTTGGGCAATAAAACACATCTGTTTCAAATGCATCGACAATTTCATCACAGGTGTTGGCAATAAGTAATGGCCATTCAGCATCTTTTCTTTGCTGGATCATCTTTAAAATGACCATTAGCGATTGAGTATTATCTTCAATATTTTTTGGCATACACTGAAACGACGACAACATGACATGTCGTTGTGCCAACAGAAGATTAAAACTATCAATCAAATTCATTTACCACAATCCTTGTTTATACTAGCCGATCATTACTGTTGGATTACCCACAATAATTTTTCCACCATGTGCGGTACCATCACCCATTCTGGCGGCTGGTTTTCCGTTAATCAGTACCGAACTCGACCCCGCATTAATGGTATCAGGCGGGCCGACACAAATTAACTTGTCACCTTTGCGCGCTGCAGGTAACGAACCAATAAGGACATTACCTGAGCCCATCACAATGGGACCACCAACATGTGGAACGGGACCGGGATTCATTTTCGGACAAAGATGCATACACGAAATGGTTGCTGCTGGCATTCCCATCAAATATTCCTTTATTTGTTGTAGCGCATTGATACCGGTGGCTTACTGGCTGTCTAACGGGATGACCAGCAAAGTACGCTGTTCAAACGACATCGCAAGAGTGCATATCATTGCAGCTTCAGCTTGTTGAACGGCTGCGTAAGTATCATTATGTAGATAACAGTAAACTTGGTTTAACAGTTCAGGAGAATTCTTCCAACTATGCCTATTAACCAAAAACTGCTCTCCAAATGTAGCACTGACCCAAAACGTCATATTGGGTGTATTAAGGAGTGGGTCATGTGGCTTATCAACCGGTTTGCAGATTAAATGTCGATAGCCAAATTGACAGACAATTTCATGGCCTCGACAAAATGGCCCTGCTAAACCGACTCCAGGATAACGAGATAATGACATGGCTAGTTCAACTTAATTTGAGCAGCTTTTAAGGCAATACTGGTACCATTAACCTTAACGTTTGTCCCTTTAATAGTAATGTTGGTGCCTTCGATAGATATCGAACCGTCGCTGCTCATTTTGATTGATGCACTGCCGGTTTTAATGACAATTTCATTACCCGCTTCAATATTAAGCACTTTACCGACTTTTAAGCTGTCATTATTGGCTATGTCTTCTAGTCGATCATTACCAATTTTAACGTTATCGTTATTAACGATGTCAGTGAAACGGTCGTTGCCGATAGTGTCTTTTTGATCATGTTTTACATTCAATAGATGATCTTTTTCTGCTTGGAGGAATAATAACTCTTTGCCTTTTTCATCATCAAAACGTAACTCGTTAAAATTGTCGGCTCCACCGTCTTTAGTGCTATGGGTTTTAATCCCAGACTGAGTTTTTTTAGCCGGTAATGCATAAGGAGGCATTAAGTCGGCGTTATAAACAGCACCGCTGATAATCGGTTGATCAGGGTCACCATTGATAAACTCAACTAACACCTCCTGGCCTACACGAGGGAAGAAGAATGCACCCCACTTGTTGCCAGCCCAGCTTTGAGCGACACGGATCCAACATGAACTTTTACTATTAAACTCGCCTTCACGATCCCAATGAAACTGTACTTTTACACGGCCAAATTTATCAATATGTTGTTCATCACCAGGTTCACCAGTCACTACCGCTGTTTGTACGCCATTAATTAATGGTTTACGTAAATGAAGCTGTGAGCGATAAGGAGTACTTTTAGGCACACATTCAAAATCATTTTGATAAACACTGCCAGACATTGATTGGCTTGTGCCTGACTGGTTAGGCTGAGTAGCCGACGTTCTCAGCGAGCTTAGAACAAAGCTCTTACCTTTATAACTCGCGTTTTCATGATCTTTGAAAGTAAAAAACTTACCCACCATAAAACTACGGCAATCGCCTTGGCCACTGCACTTATTCATGTCTTTTTGCAGGGCTTCAAGTTGATTATTGGCAAACGGTTGAGCGCGCTTGTTGAACTCAGACTCGCCTAAATAATCGTACACCTCAAGTGCACTTTGTTCAGGAAGATTTGCGTTAGTATGATTACCTGAAGGGTATAATTTAGGTTGTTCGTAGTCGTAACCTTTTTGAATAAAACCGCCGCTCACCATGCTCATGCCGCCTTGCCAATGAGACACGTGCGACTCGGCTAAATGACCTGAGAAACAACGAACCTTCTCTTCTGCACAAGGTTTGTAGGCGTTAATATCATCAGCAAGTACTAGGGTATGAGCACCAACACTATGCTCGAAGAAGAAGAAAATACCCTCTTGCTGTAATAAACGACAAACAAAATCGACATCTGATTCTAAATACTGCACACAGTATTCATACTGAGGGTATGTGTTGGTAGTTTTATTTTGAAATTCAACTTTATGTTGACCAAATAAGTCTTTAACAATATCAATGACTGACTTATTTTGAAAAATTCGACAATTACTGCGTTTTTTCATCAATGCCATCTGAGGCACTATAACAGCTTGATAATCTATATAATTCTGTGCATCGTCTGACGCTGCAGTCCGCATTCCAGCAGACTCAAGATGACTTACCACCCCATGAAAGTATCGAGCTGCACCATTACTTTCGGCATTACGTAAAGTAATACAAACATTTTTACCCACTAAACTGTCGAGACTAATCTGGGTGCCAACAGTGAACATGGAGACGCTGATTGAAAAAAGCTGAGAGATGGCTTCTGTGGCAGTAAAATGCGTTAGGTACAGAGTATCCTTACCTAATGGCGTTGTGATACTGATGATATTATTTTTTTGAGTGGCCTTAAGCATTCCTTGCCTCAGTCTTTAAGAGTAAAGATCTTGGGGAACAAGTTCCCCAAGATATAAGATCACAAACAGCTTACATTTGTTGACCTTTAACACCGCTGTAGCCATAACGTAGCGCTGCAGTAATGTTGTTTTTATCATCAGTTGGCGTAACAGCCATCATCATTTCAGTGTAGCTAATAGTGATTGTCTCTACAGGACGGTCACCATGAACTGAAACACTGTAGCTAGAGATCATTGCATCTGTTAATTCGATTTGCATGATTTCTTCGATTTTGTCACCTTGCTTAGTGATGTGGAAAACCGCTTTTTTACCTTTACCGATAGTCGCTTCTTTGAACAAGTCAGTAGAAGAATTATCTTGTAATTTAGTAATGGTCACATCACCTAAACGAGTTGAGCTAGCTTCACGGTCTTTTGCAGTACCAGTGAAAGAAGTGATCTCACGGCTAATATTCCAATCGACTGATAACACAGTAATCAGATCTTTGAATTCTTCAGCAGTGGTTTCGCCTTTAATCCCTTCATAATTTAAATATGTATTCGCTTGCATTATTAATGCTCCTTTTGCGTGGATGTCATCCATTAATGGACAGTTTTATAAGTTCAATAATCAAACTTAATATTTCAATTTATTAAAAATGCACTTACCAACAAATAATACTCAACTGCATTATCCATTTAAATATAGTGAGTCCTCATAATTAAGCCAACGGATTATATCAAAGGTTTTTTGATAATCAACTAATCGTTTATATAAATAAAAAAATACAACCAAGACTAATAATTTATACATTAATAATAACTACAAGACATTACAAAGGGTATATACTTTATTATATACCCCTCAAATATGATGTTATAAATAACCAAACTAATACTTACTAATTAGTTATTAATGTCACGATTTTATATTCATTTAAATTTTATAAATAAACTCATCGTTTACTACGTTTACTTTTACATTGGTTGTTTTCTTATTGTTAGCCATATTGTGTAATATTTTGATTGAAAGATCAGGCAACATCGTATTTTGTAAAATATTATGCACATTGCGAGCACCTGAACCGGCATCCTGACACATAGACACAATTTGGCTCACCACATCATCACTGTAAGTAAACTTAGCTTGATAATGCTCAGCTAAACGATTAGCAACTCGCTGTAATTGCAATTTAGTGATTTCATTGAGCATAGGTTGGGTCAGTGGAATATAAGGAATGACATTCAAACGGCCTAAAAATGCCGGTTTGAAATAACTCAATAAATCATCTTGAAGTGCTTTACGTAAACCTTTAATTGATGGGGCAATTTGTTCATCTTCAAATAAGCCCATCGTGGTTTCTGTACCAGCATTTGAGGTCATAATGATAATAGTATTTTTGAAATCTATATCGCGCCCCTCACCATCTTTAATGGTGCCTTTATCAAAAACTTGATAAAAAATATCTTGAACGCCTGGATGTGCCTTTTCCATTTCATCCAGCAAAATAACACTATAAGGTTTACGGCGAACGGCTTCAGTCAGCACTCCACCTTCACCATAGCCAACATAACCTGGAGGTGAACCTAAAAGTAATGAGACTTTATGTTCTTCTTTAAATTCGGACATGTTGATGACTGTCACATTGTCTTCACTGCCATAAACTTGCTCAGCCAATGTTAATGCCGTTTCTGTTTTACCGACACCGCTAGGGCCCGTCAGTAAAAACACACCAATGGGACGTTTTTCATCACCCAGCTGTGCACGGGATGTTTGCACTGTTTTGGCGATTAAATCCAAGGCATGATCTTGGCCGATAACGCGCTTGGCCATGGTGTCTTTTAAGTTCAAAATTGTTTTTATTTCATCATCCTGCATTTTACCTGCCGGAATGCCAGTCCAATCAGAAATGACTTCAGCAATCAATTGTTCATCAACTTGCCAATGCACCATAGGCTGTTTATTGGCTGACAATATTGCCTTAAACGCCGTTAACTCCGCTAACAAAGGTGCGGTATCTGTTTCTGATGCTTGAATCTGGCCAACTAATTCAGCAATTTTTTGAACGATAACTAATTCGTCCTGCCATTGTGTTGTCAAAGGAGCGAGTTCTTTTGAAAGCAATTTATGTTTTTTGGTTAACTCTGTAATCGACTTTTTATGATCTGAACCGGTTTTTTGCTCACGAGTAAGAATGCTAATTTGGGTGTCTAGTTGCTGAATTTGTCGTTGTAAGGATTCAACCATTCCAGGGGTAGAAGCTTGACTCATAGCGACACGCGCGCATGCAGTATCTAATAAACTTACCGCTTTATCTGGCAGTTGTCGGCCAGTAATATATCGATGAGATAAGTTAACTGCAGCACATAAAGCTTGGTCGGAAACAAGAATTTTATGATGCCCTTCCATTACAGGTAACAAGCCCCGCATCATTGCAATGGCTTGTTCAGGAGAAGGCTCTTCAATTTTAACCACTTGAAAACGACGAGTTAATGCGGCATCTTTTTCAAAGAACTTTTTATATTCTGCCCATGTTGTTGCCGCAATGGTACGTAACTCACCACGCGCTAATGCAGGTTTTAATAAATTTGCCGCGTCATTTTGTCCAGCTTGTCCGCCGCTGCCAATCATGGTGTGAGCTTCATCTATAAATAAAATAATAGGTTTAACAGACTGTTTTACTTCTTTAATTAAAGCTTTTAACCGATTCTCAAATTCCCCTTTCACTCCGGCTCCAGCTTGTAGTAAGGCTAAATCCAGTACGTGAATACGAACATATTGTAATGCTGTTGGAACTTCTTTTTGGGCAATTTTAAGCGCTAAACCTTCGACAACAGCGGTTTTACCGACACCGGCTTCACCCGTTAAAATAGGATTATTTTGACGGCGACGGGTTAAAATGTCGATCATCTGCCTAATTTCATTATCACGTCCGAGAATGGGATCTATTTTCCCCAGTTCAGCTTGCTCGGTTAAATTTTGGGTAAATTGGTCTAGATTTGGCGTTTTGCTCGGCGCTGATTGCATCGCCTGAGTTTCTTCAATATCGCTACTTGACACTTTATGCTCGGTAGATTGACGAGCAAGCTGAGGCCATGCATGTTTTAGCTGTGCTGGATCTATTTTAAGAAGCTGTTTTGCAGAGCGTGAAACCAAAGAGTTTAATGAATCGTCAGTCAGTAAGGTAAAAATCAGATAGGCAGTTCTTATCTCACTATCGTTGAATTCAATACTGGTATTTAACCAAGTTTGACGAAGCAAACTCACTATATGTGGAGACAAACTTGGCGCTGCACTGTTGCCTGTTTTAAACTTTTCTAATCCCTGACGGATATCACTAATCAGCTGATCTTTTTGTACTGAAAAACTGGCCATGATGATGTCTAAATCACCTGAACCATTTTCTAGCAACGCTAATAACCAATGCTCAATCTCAACGCTGAATTGGCTGCGGCTATGGCATACGCTGGCAGCGGTTTCTAAAGATTGTCGACATACTGGGTTAAGTTTTCCTACCAATTTACTTAAAGTCATCGCTGACATATTCATAGTCCTTTATTAATTAAATCATTAAGCTTTTTATTTGTTGTCCATTCTCTGCACGGCTCATTAGGCCACAACCTAACCCTAGTCCGATTGCGGACTTTGATAATTGAGCGGTAGGTGCATCTTGTTGTTTTATTTCTAGAAATATTTTGTATTTCACTGACTGGCCTAAATAGTTAGAAACCAGTTTTTTAAGTGATTGATAACTGGCTGTTCCAGGCATAAAAGCGTTAACCGATGCACCTTCCTTCGGCTTTATATGAATACTGACACTAGAATTAATATCCCATACCCGGCTGCCTATGCTGGCATCAACACCTAAACGGGCGTATTGCCCTTCTGGCATACTTCGACTCGCCATTCGGGTTTGCTCTGTTTTCGCTAAGGACTGCCAACGCCCTTGAAAAGATAAAATATGTACATTACAGCCAGTAAAATCATTTAACATTCTTCGTAATGACTCTGCACTCGGCGTTTTAGTGTGACAAAAACCTGCGTAATAACGGTTTAATGATTTGTTACCACTAAGCAAACTCAATACATGGGTAAAGCTGTCGGTAACGCCTGTTTCTGGCGATTGATAATTTGCCGAAAAACGATACTTTTCCCATGACCGATAGAATAGTGAGATAAGCCGATGGTTAAATAAATCATAAAAGTCACGCATCCCATTATCTTTAAGTCGCAAGCGCTCTAGTAGCAACTCGGTATAATGTGAAGGCAGTACACCACTGGGTCCGGTTAATCCCATAAATGAAATATGCATATCGGCGGCAACTTTATCAGTTTGACTTGTCGATGTAGACGCTACTTTGCTGATTGCTTGTCCTGGAAAACCAAGATGCTGATCAGACTTAAAACGTAACAACTCTTGACTGGGAATGGCGTCATAACCCACCTTATAACCTTGCTCTCGCCCTTGAGATAATTGTTGTTGAAACTGATAAACGGCTTGATAAAAGTCATATTCAGATGGCATATCGATTATCGCCTGCAACTGATTATTCATTACTTGCTGGGTCATAGCAGCGGCCTTTGTCCAGCTCGTGCTGGCCAGGTATAAGCTATCGAATTATGATCTTTAAAGCGCATACTCAAGCGGGTAAAACTATTGATTGCAGCAAATTGCGCAAAGAAGTGATCTAAAATAGTGCAAAAGAAAAACACGCCACTGCCAGAGTAATGGTCTTTAATAAAGGTAATTTCAATATGACTGCCACTGCAAAAGCTAATCCGGCCATGTTGGTTGACCCTAGCTGTGTCTGGGCTCACTTCAACAGAATGGATATTCTCTATTAAATTTTTATTTTCTGGCGAACACTTAAAATCGTATAATTTAAGGGTTTCTTTTAAGTTAGACAGTGCATCTTTGCCACTAAAACTATCAATAGATAAATGGGTGACTAACTGCCATCGCGAAGCATCACTCAGCGATGCACGCACAGGTAGCGTAGGCGCAAGCAAACATTTAACGTGCTTAATAATGTCGGCACGTTCAGGTACGAACATTTTGGGCTCATTAGTACCAAACGGAAGATGTGCCGGCAAATTACGGTTGCTGCATTGAGCGGTAATACTTAATATCCAAGCGCCATAGTCGTCTTCAGACTTAAATCCTTTAAAGTTATGATCGACTAACGATAAAAACGATTCAGTGCCTAATTCAGCATAACCACCAGACCAACTAGCAGATTCACGCCTAACATGCCAAAATAAATTATTATGACCTAAATATTGCGGATGTGATTCACCATAAAATGGGGTAACGTCTACCTTATTGTCCTTAGGATCATACGCAATAACATCTTCAATGCTGATAATTTCAGTCACTTCAGAGTCAGAATAACGGGCAGCCAATTTATATTCATACTGAGACGCATCGATGCTCACCGGTTCTAATTTTTGTTCAAACAAATTAATCACCGGCGTACAACCTAACAGAAAATGATTGGCACTAACTTGCTTCTCTAAATCCTGAGAGCCTTCCTTTAAATAAATATAAAGTGAAAACTTATTGTCGATCCCTTGCCAGCTGCCGTCTAAATCATCGATGTCAAAAAACAAGAATTTTTCTGGAAAAATAAAATTTTCCAATAATAATCGATAACCAGAACTGGTACGTTGACTGTAAGGTATCACTTGTTGTTCATCTTCAAAGCCAACCGCTTTTAAATGTCTTTTTGTTAAAAACTTACACACAGTTTGCTGCTCATTTACTAAAGCAAAACCTAGACTGTGTTCAAATAACAATTGATAAAGTTGAAACGTTTGATGATCTTGTCCATTCAAGAAAAAGCGTAATTTATCAACACCAAGACTTGGCATGCTAATTTCGTCAAATTCACAGGCGATATCAAGCTTAATAATAGCCTTAGCACGTTCTGGCCATTGTGGTTCTGGGGCATTAAACGGTGCATTTTGAAACTGGGCTTTCTGCACTTCAATTGGCCATAATTTCATGTCATATGACGTTTGAAAATGGCAGGTTTTCATCCCCTCCACCTGAGTGTCTACCTGAGTTGATCTGGGTAATAACACACCAGTCGTCGACAAGTTTTCAGTGGTGACTTTGATAACTGACATAGACGGTATTGGCGCTTGGTAATCGGGATATAACTGGCCTAATAACGCCTCGGTTAATTCAGGAAAACTATCATCAAGTTTTTGCCTAATTTGTGCTGTTAGCAAAGAGAATGCTTCAATTAATCGTGAAACATGAGGGTCTTCAACGTGTTCATCACTTAAGCGTAAACGCCCGGCAACTTTAGGATATTGCTCAGCAAATTCCGCTCCCATATGACGAATGAAAGCAAGCTCACGATTGTAATATTCCAATAATTCCTGATTCACAGAATTCCCTCATTAACTATCATCGCCAAGTGGACTGGCTCAACTTCAGAGTCAAACGAAATATATTCAGGCTCAGGTTCTGCATACAACAATGCATTGATTTTTAATCTTAAAACCCGGTCTAATGGTTGTTCATTATCGACTGTTTCAACCATCACTTCTAAAAATCTCGGTTCGAATCGTTTTATGGTATCGGCAACTTGTTTACATAAAAGCTGACGCCCGTCTAAGCTCGCGACTGGCATAGAAGAAAAGTCACGCAAACCATAATTCATCAAAGAATTATCAAGCTCAGTTAAATGTTCCGGCCACGTTTGCCACTGCAATTTAGCATTGAGTAGGTTTTCTAAATCGCGCCGAACATTAGACCTTAACTGACGTAGATTTAGACCACGATGGCTGTCTTTGACATCTTGCTCGTTTGGCGCATCATCAATCAATCTATCTAGAATTGACGCCATTATCGGTTGTTGGTTTTTGCTCAACACAGGGCCTACTGCAACACTGGAGTGGTAACTTTAGTAATTTGATTTAATGCAATAGCATTATCATCGACAAACCACATTTTTAAGCCCTTGCCAGCAACAACATTAGTTGCGATTTCATGCCAATCGGTTTCTCGTCCCAATTTTTGCGCATCAGTTTCACTGCCACCATAAATCATTGGAATATGCGCTTCTCCACTCGGTCCATTTTTAATGGCTAGATCAACCCGGCGCCAAACCATTTCCAGTAATGAGGTCACAGGTTTAAAGTTGATATAGTCAATTTCAGATAACTGCGCTAAATAGAAATTACCGTCAGTACCAAAAATTTCTATAAAACCACCTAAAGTGTCATCTAAATCACGAATTTCTTGATGAGTGATATCATTTAACACTAAGTTAACTTCGGGACGCAGAGTTTCAAGGCTGCTCGCACACTGAGTCACATCATCTTGAGCATCAACCATTGCTAAGCGTAATTTCATTAATGCTTCAACATGTGCATCGGACTCAGCAAAAAGTTGCGGCACTGCTTTGCCTGCCATAAAATCTTGTCGGGCTTGTTCAGCACGGATCAACTGACGTAAATTTGCTGCGCCAATTAAAAAGTCGGGATGCTTTTGCACTAAAAAGTTTAATTGTTTGTCTGCACGTTCAAGCTCACCATTAATACACAACAACTCAACATGTTGACCTTTTAAGTCAATATTCATCGGGTCGTCTTTTAACTGTGCCTCAACTAACTGAATTGCATCTTGTAGTTGGCCGCTCTGCAGCATTTGTTGAATTTGTTTCATTTGATACCTTTATCTTAATTTCTTGATGTCAGTTCAGTGACCAATTTAATACTGGACACCATCTGATCTAATTGAAAATGTGGTTGTAACTGAATAATCGAATAGAAATGCCCAGGCTTGCCGCGAATTTCTTTTACCTGTACTTGGGCACTTCGCAGTGGGTATTTACTTCTTACATCATCTGAAGACACATCTGAAGCGGTAGTGTATTTATGCAGCCACAACTGTAGCTCTCGCTGGCAAGCCTCTGCAGAATGAAGTGAGCCTATTTTTTCACGACCTAATACTTTGATGTAATGAGCAAAACGTGAAACACACAAAATGTACTGCAACATCGATGATAACTTTGCATTAATACTGTCTTCCAACAGTTCATATTTAGGTGGTTTCTGAACAGAAGCATTACTGTAAAAAACTAAATGCTCACAACCTAATACCGGAGATAAAGGAATAAAACCTTGGTCAGAAATAGACTTTTCCGCCCTATCACTGATTAATAAGTCCACCGATGGCTTCATGCGTTTCCGATACAAATCAGGCTCATATTGACTCACAGCAAGATCGCAAACTAATCCTTTCTTACGAGCCCCAGGCTCTAGCCCACGGATATGACCAAACCAGCCAGATTCACTAAATGCACGAATTAATACCCCACCGAATGCATAAGCAGCATTGCCCCATAAATGATCTTTTTTAGGGTTTTTAATTGATTCTTTAAACTTAAATCCTTCGCTACGGCTACCATCAATGAGATAAGGAGAACGCATAAGAATATTTGGCATTGTTAAGCCAATAAAGCGAGAATCGTCCATTTTACGTAACGAATTCCACTTAATGTACTCGTGTTGTTCAAAAATTTGGGCTATATTCATATGAGCAGATAAATCGGAAAAATCATCAGCACCGAACAATGAAGGACTGGCCGAGGTAATAAAGGGCGCAAAAGCGGCCGCGGCAGTGCGGGAGATTTCTTTTAAAATATCAATATCATTAGTAGATACACCTGGACGGCTTTTATGAGTGATTTGATAATCACCAATTAATGTGCCGAAGGGTTCGCCACCAGACATGTCGTATTCATTGTTATAAATCAGTTTAAAAAAATCGCTTTGATCAAACTCAATAGCCCGATTAATGTCTTTAGACAGGGTTGTCCAACAACAATCGAGCATTTTTACTTTCACTTTCTGGTCTTTATCATGTAAATCTTGCTGTTGAACAAGATAAAGTACTCCGCGCCAGCTGGCTTCTAACGCCTGAAATGCATCATGATGAATAATAGCGTTAAGCTGTTGTTCTAATTGTCTATCAATGCGATCAATGGCTTTAAGAAGGAAAGGTAAAACAGATGTTTTATCGAATTGCTCAAGCGAATGGCTTGAGTTTTCAAGCCACAGCAATAACGACCTAGTCGAGTCCGACTCTCGCAAGAACCGTTCGACTAGGTGTTTATTTTTTAGTGCCTGTGTCGTCGAAGATACTGGTTTGTTAACACCAGTATCTTCTTTGAAAATTTCACTTGTTACAAATGAAATGGTTTCATGCGGCATCGTTTGTTTCTATCCTTGAAAACAAATGAGGGTCACTGCATTAGCGCGTGATTATCCTACTTTAGGGATCTTCGCGACTAAACGTAAAGAGGCTGTAAGCTCTTCCATTTGTAACCAAGGACGTAACCATGCAACTGCATTGTATGAACCAGGTTGACCAGGGATCTCTTTAACTTCAACTTTTGCGTCTGCTAATGGGTACTTGGCGCGTATCTCTTGCCCACCACCTTCTGAAGCATTAACAAACGATAAAATCCAGCGATTTAACCAAGACTCGACATCTTCAGCTTCCATAAAGCTACCAATTTTGTCTCGAGCCATCACTTTAAGATAATGCGCAAAACGTGATGTTGCCATTAGGTAAGGTAAACGTGCAGAAATGGCCGCATTCGCGGTAGCATCATGGTTAGACATTATTTTAGGTTTTTGGCAAGATTGAGAACCAAAGAACACGGCATAATCAGTATGCTTATAATGACATAGTGGTAAGAAACCCAACTTACTTAATTCAGCTTCGCGGCGATCGGTAATGCCTATCTCTGTTGGACATTTTAAATCTGGATCACCGTCATCACTGGTAAATACATGAGCAGGTAATCCTTCAACCTTACCACCACCCTCGGCGCCACGGATTGCGGTACAGAAACCATATTTGCTAAATGCTTGTCCCATATTAGTTGCCATAACATACGCGGCATTCATCCAGCAATAGTCATCATGATCAGCGACTTTAGCACGGCCACTTTCTAAATCTAATTCGAATTCTTCATAGCAAAACTCTTCAACAGGTTTTGTTGCTTCACCATATGGAAGACGGGCAAGCACTCGTGGCATGGTTAATGTGACAAAACGAGAGTCATCACTGTCACGGAAAGAGCGCCATTGAGTGTATTCTAAAGATTCAAATACTTTTTCAAGATCGCGTGGTTTACTGAGTTCAGTCCACTCATCAAAACCAAATAAAGAAGAACCAGCAGCAGAAACAAATGGGCAGAAGCCAGCGGCTGCAACATTAGATATCAATGATAATGTTTCAACGTCTTCAGGATGATTACTAAACTCATAATCGCCGACTAAACAACCATAAGGCTCTCCGCCCGGGGTGCCAAATTCTGCTTCATAGATTTTTTTGAACATTTGACTCTGATCAAACTCAACTGCTTTACTCAAATCTTTGTGAAGTTCTTTTTTAGACAAACTCATGACACGAATTTTAAGCGTTTCATTTGTTTCAGAATTTTTCACTGTATGATGCAATCCACGCCAACTGCCTTCCAGTTTTTGCAGTTCTTCATTGTGCATGATGGCAGCTAATTGCTTAGAGATAATGTCGTCTAATCGAGTAATCGCCTTGTTAAAAGTCACTGTGAGGTTTTTATCCCACTGTACAGTGCCTTTCAAGGCTTCTTCCGTTAACGAACGAATAAGCTCTTCAGCACGCGAAGAATCGGTTTGCTTGGTTGCAAAAATTGCTTGCTCTAAAATAGAAACACTTTGTGCTTGTTCTTCAGATACAGCATCTAATGACGCGGCTTCCATGCTCATTATTCCGCTCCTTTGAGGTTAAGTTCACCAGCTAATTTATCTAGGCTAGTAGTGTTATTTAACACTTCTTCTAAGATATTTTCGAGATTCTCAGAACGATCAACTTTGGTCATCAAATCACGGAGTTTGTTACGAGTTTCCATTAATTTTTTTAATGGTTCAACCTGATTAACAATGGCAGCAGGCTCAAAGTCTTCGATGCTGCTAAATTGTAATGCAACCTTCATTTCAGTATCGTCACCGGCAAGCGTGTTAGGCACTGAAATGTTTAATTGGGGACTCATACGTTTTAATACATCATTGAAATTTTCACGATCGATTTGCACAAAACGGCGGTCTTTCAATGGTTTTAAATCTGCGGTGTTGTGTCCAGTAAAATCACCTGTAACACCGATAACAAAAGGCAGTTCTTTTTTTACAACTGTACCTTCAGTTTCGACATCATAGGTAATATGGACACGAGGTTTTCTTACTCGCTTTAATTTATCATGTACACTCATATGAACTCCTTTCAATAATATGTTGAGTAATCAACTACAGATTAATCTTCCGTTTTTATTCCAGATAACTTGAAGAAACCATTCCTTGCTTCACCATCTTGGATTAATTCTTGTAACAACTCAGGCAAACTGAGATCACTCCAACGTATAACTTGTTCAATGGCATAAGACATAGGCGAATGTGGTTCGGTACGTCTAAAAAAGTCCGCTATCGTTTCAAGATTATTAATGGCTTGTGCTCTCGAGTTAAGCTGCCCATCAACACCTGATGACGTTGTGCTGTGGTCATTAGGGTCGCTGTGTTGCTCTTTTTCGTTATGTTGTTCTTGTTCAAGGTTTGCTTTGTTTTTTGCAATAATGGGAGCCGTGATAGCGCTGATTTGTAGCGCACATGCTTCTAATGCCTTGCGAATGTAACTGGTAGGCTGTGGCTCACCGCTCATGGCAGCATCCATGGCAGCAGATAGTTTGCTAAAAGCAGCGATGGCATCTTGAACATCACGGTCTAATTCAATAAAGAAACTGTCAGAGGTTTCTCTTATGCTATGTTCGACATCTTCAAGTGACACTGAACCTGAATCAAAACGTTTTTCTTGTTTGTCTTTATCTAAACGACTGGTGTCTAAAGCTTGCTCATATTGCCAAGTAGAATAAATGACGCCACCATCAGTGATCGGAATCGTTCTGATTGGATGAATTAAAGAACCTTCGCTTTCGATACCGTTTAAACCAATAAGCGGCGCAATGCGCTCTGCCAAATCATTTGGTTCAGGTGTTGGGTAAATAGTGTCCCAATAGCGCTCAACGAGCTCTGTAGCTAGAGTGAAACCAAAACAAAGTCCTTTAAAACCATATAACCTGCAAGCTGCCTCTATAAACCAAGCTACATATTCAATATCTTTTGATTGTTGTTTTAAGATACCCGGAACTTGTTCGAAAATCGGTCGCCATTCAGCTGCAACGGACAATACATCTTCTTCGTCAGTTAGTGCTTTACGCTCTCTAGAACGTGCAATATTTCGCACATCTTTAAGTAGATAATAAGTTGATGTCGGACTTATATCTTCACGAGGATCAACTCCTGACTCCGCATCAATGGTAATGGGAAGAATTAATTCATCAATTGTTAAATTCTTTAGCTTACTCAATCTAATTCAATCCCTGAATAAAAACGATTAATTTATAATAATAAAAGTATAGAACTTCAAAAACAATACTTATTGCCCTTTAATAGAAGCAAAATACAATATAATGCCAATAACTAATTACAATGGATAATCACAATAAAACAAACACACCCCATGTGATTACACCCAATATAATTACATTTTAAAGAATGTTACAGCACATCTAAATACAACATTTATAATTAATGGCTATCGACAATTAAACTCATCAAACAAAAACACTTATATGAGTTTAATTCATCAAAACATTAACCAAATATTGGAATTGTTTTATCACTATCATCAATGATATTTATTTTTTTAGGTGTATTTTTAACAAGAATGCAGGTGACATTATCTCGTGCATTCCTGACTAAAGAGGCATGGAGTAGTGCCATACCGGAATCAATGATGTTGCCAGACTTTATTGTTCGTTCAATTTCAACATCATTTAATTCTTTATTTAAACCATCGCTACAAAGTAAAAAGACATCACCCTCTTTCATATTATCGGTGCGATAATCTATGTCTAATTGTGAGTCAACACCGACAGCCCGAGTGATTACATTCGCTAATGGATGAGATTCAGCCTCTTCAGGTAGAAGTAACCCTTCATCAATCATGTCATTAACTTGACTGTGGTCTTTAGTGACTTGCTTCATTTGTTGATCTCGTAACAAGTAAATTCGACTATCGCCTACCCATAACAAGTGATAGTTATCTTGGTATAACCACAAAACAACGACAGTACTGCCAGCCACCTTCCCATCAAATTCATGCTCACTCATTTGTTGCAAAAAACGATTGCTCGCAATAAGCGACTGTTTTAAAACATCTAATGTAATAGTCTCTGGTTGTAAATGTTCAACGGCCTGCTGGATGCCATCAATCACTAATTGACTTGCGACATCTCCTGCTGCATGTCCACCCATACCATCTGCAACCACCCAAATACCTAAATGTGGTAATTCAAGATATGCATCCTCGTTGATTGCTCTTACGGTGCCTCGATGAGTTAATGCATGACTTAAGTGCATGATGTTTGTTCCTTAATGAGCTCTGCAGTATTCCAACCACGCTGTTGCCATTGGCCATTTAACATAGAAATAAATTGACTGATCTGTGGTAAACCTTCAGTAATAATCGTGCATGGTTCAACATCGTCAGAGCCCTCTGTCCACCAAATGCTGTAACGATCAAAGCGTTTTCTGTATTGCTGGTCCAGTAATAAAAGTACATCAGGAGAATTGTCGCCTTGAAATACCCACGCTTTCTTGTTGCGATCCAACGATTCGCTCTCGAGTAGCTTGTCGTTATTGGCGGCAACCGTTAAAGTCTCTTTTGTAATGGCATCGAACCATTTACTAAGAACAGTATCATCTTCAAGCACTTGTAATATATTCTGTTCAAAAACCTCAACCCACTGATTGTCTTTCCAACCTCTTAAAGCCGATTGATTATGTAATCCGGCTAATGTGAATGGATAATGGCGACCAACATGGTCAACACTTGGTATGACGGTCCCGACAACAGCTTGGTCGCAACACACACCGGCAGATAACGAAAAATGCCATATGGGACTCGTCAGATAATAATCCAACCAATTGTGTTCGGTTTGTTCTTTACTCACCGCAATAACAGCTTGTAACCAGTCATTCCAATTTTTAAGAAAATCAACATTTAAGTTCTGCTGAATAAAATCCCCTTTTGAGGGGACTTTGCCACAGTAACCTACTGATGTTAAAGATTCGCAGGACATCTAAACTTCTCCATATTTGCCATCCAAAATGGATTGTTAACACTGTTTGCGGTCAATTTCAGTACAGCATTGTAGCCTTTGAGATTGATGAGTAACTTGCCATCTTTTTTAGTTTGTGGACGCTTTTTACTTAATTCATCTAATAATTTGAAGAATGACCATTCACCTTCATATTTCTTATTGATAGAGCGCCCGCCGTTAGGAGGTGAAAATGCAATTCGTGTTTCGTTATTTGCCCCAGGGCCAGGCCAGGTAAATAACTCTTTGCGAGTAGGACCGTGTCGATACTTCAGCTGTTGGCTGTCTATTTCGAATAAAAACATACTCACACTTCTATCTAATAATTCCGGTTCTAATGAAAAGTTAACAATAGGCTGCTTAGATCCCGGTTCGAAAAATGCTTCTTTAATAATTTCTGCGCGTTGATACATTTCTAAAATGTCATTACGGATGCCGATATTACGCTTAAAACGCCAAGGTTTTTTACTGGTATCGACATGTGAAGCGAGGTATTGATCCCAAAATTTATCTAAGGTGCCGCCATAACCAAAAAACTTACTGAAGTCTTTTAGTCTGACATCTTCTGACGATTTTCGGTCAAATGGGTAACGCCCTGCGATCGCTCGATTGAATTCAGCCAACACTTGCGAACGCCAAATACCATTGAAACGCTGACTTTGATTGGATTTAGCAAACGAGCGAGTACGATAAGCCACTTCACTTAACCAATTTTTTACTGGATAAGGTAGATCCATCAATTGCTCAGATAAACTAGAACCTAGTTGAGCAAAGCTTTCTTCTGTGGCTTGATTAACAACGTTACCTTGTCCTTCTGACTGCATTGATAATTTATTGTAGTTTCGATTAAGAGCCCGCAACGTCGTTTGAATTTTATCAATGTCAGCAGGATTTATTTTGAGCAATTCTGCAAAAGCAAATTCCACATCTTTGCCCGGCAAATCAATATCTAACTCTATTGCTGTATCGGGTAACAGCCTATTTAATCGTGCTTTTTTAGACCGAAATGCAACATCAGAAATATTACCGGCCACTTCCGCCGCGGCCTTTAAATTATTTGAATCGGCAGGAAGCTTAGTTAAATTCACATTTTTCTGCACTGCTGTAATAATGGTTTTGATCGGTTGATCTGGGCTCGCAAGCGCTGCAGTAACACTCTCAGCTTCCTCACGTGTTGAATATGGTTTGATAGCAAGGTCGCTTAAGAAATCTTCCCAATAGAAAATATAATCACGAATGTATCTGTTTTCTAACTCTTGGGTAATCTGCGCTTTCGCTTGTTCGTCTAAATCAACTAACTCATCACCATAAACCCAACTGTCTGCGGTTAGGTTTTTTATTATCTTATTCTTTTCTATACTAAAAATGCCATGAAAACCATTAAAAGTATAAAGACCAGGAATACCTTGATTAAATTGGCGACCACTGATGAACACCAGGCCATCTAAACTGTCTACACCCAGAATATCAACCAGTTTAAAATCTGGGATACTGCTGTTTGAAAAATCACTTTTTAAACGCTGATATGCGCGCTCAACCAGAGGTAACATGGTCAAATTAATCCGGGCACTATCCACTGTCATACTGTCATATTGATGACCTCTAATCCCTAAAGACAGTAATGTATCTATATGCTTATTTAACTCCTTTCTAACCTCACTATTGACATCACCAACCAGATTTCTATCGATATAAGCCGAGAACCAGACTTGCACATCACTTTTGTCAAAATTCTCGGGAAAATACAACATTAAGTAGGTTTTCAATGTCTCGTAGAGGTAGTTAAGGTGCCCACCATTAGCGTCCATTTCTGCACTTAGCACACCTTGTAGGTAAGGCATTAAATGTGTTTCTAAAGCACGGTGATAAGCCGCTGTAGCAGGTTGTTTAAGCTTATCTCCTTGATACAAACCAAAGGTATATGCATCCTCAGGCTTGTCAGTACCAAAACCAACAGGGAGATCACGAATTAATGTTAAGCCTTTGGTTAATGTAATGACATCAGACTTAGCATTTAACCCACCACTGGTAACCGTTTTATATGCTGTGACACCTTGATAGGTATCATCAATCAATTGTCTATTCCAATCATAACTTTGCCACCAAACATAACTCGCAAACAAAGTGACACCTGCAGCAATGCCTACTGATATTTTTCGTAAAAGTTTATTATGGTTTGTATGCTTGCGATTGGTCGATGCTAAATTTTTCTCTGGAAAAATAACATCTTCTAATAGGCGTTTAATAAAGTAGCTGCGTTGCTTATTGGCGGCGAAGGTTTTAGTTTTACTCTTAATGCCACTGGATAAGTGACTAGAAAGATGATCAATTGGCGTACCTTCTTGAGTTGCGCTGGTTAAATAAACACCACGCAATAGCGGTGCTTCTTCGTATGCATTAGGCGCGAAGATCTCTTTCAGAAAATCATCGGCTGAGCTCTGTAATAATCGGAGTTGCTTTGGAAACTCATAAATGGCCGCACGACGCTCTAGGTCGCGTTCGTTTTTTAGGCGGCTATTTAATCTTGCATTTAAATTTAATAATAAATCATGAAATTCTTTATTAAATGAACTGACAATATCAGTGTCTTCTGTATCTGCATTGAGCGGGAAGGTAATACCCCAAATTTGTTCACAATCTTCTTTGGTTAAATCATCAAAAAATTCATTAAACCCGGCAACTAAATCTGATTTCGAAAATAAAACATATACCGGAAAAGTCATACCCAGTTGATTTTGCAGTTCTTGTAAACGCTGCTTAATTGCGCGTGCATGTAAATTTCTCTCTGTCTTGGTTTGGTTTAACAAATCAGACATGCCCATGCTGATTATCACCCCATTAATAGGACGAACTGGGCGGTATTTTTTCAATAAACCCAGAAAACCTTGCCATGCCCGAGAGTCTTGTTTTACATGACTATCTTGAGTGGTATAACGACCCGCCGTATCAATTAATACTGCCTTATTGGTAAACCACCAATCACAATGTCTTGTTCCTCCAACGCCTTCAATCATATCTACGCCCATTTTTTCTTTTAATGGGTATTCAAGACCAGAATGTTGAATCGCTGTGGTTTTTCCACTTCCAGGTGGACCAATCATGATGTACCAAGGTAATTCGTAAATACTTTTATTTTTAGTTAACTTGGTATTTTTAAGAATATCTAACGCTTGGGTCATTTTATTTTGTAAAACAGTGATTTCACTTTTTGCTAAGTCATCACTGGCCACAGAGCTACCCTCTTCACCGTTAATTAAGCTATCAACCATTTTCTCGCTTTGTTTTTTATTCTTGAGTTGTCGAGAAAAGTGAATGGCACCAAAAATAATAACAATAACCAGTAGTAAGATAATCCGTGTGGCTGCTGATGCTAACGGTTCATACCCCGCTATAGCCACTAAAGGGCCACCAAACCAAATAAGTAAAGCCAAACATAAAAAACCTATTATGGTAATTGTCCATTTAGACTTAAGTGTGTCGACAATTCCTTTGCCAATTGATTTTAAAGACATTGATGCGATTCCTTTGTGTCACACTAAAACAATAAGTCGATTTCGATTCGACGATTTAACGCGCGGTTCTGTTCACTGTCGTTCACCACACGGGGCTCAGACTCACCACGACCTTCGGGCCACAAGCGGCCACTTAGCGATGCGTTATTAGCGAGAACGTTCGCAATCGACGTTGCTCTTGCTAATGAAAGATGCCAATTTGATGGGTATTTAGACGTAAAGATTGGCTCATCATCGGTATGACCGGTGATCAATATTTTGCCATTTGTGCTCTCTAGCGTCAGAGCAATTTTAGCTAAAATAGCTTCAAAATCTGAACGAGGTTGAGTGTTACCAGAAGCAAACAGTTCAGTCGCCCCAATGCGGATCCTCACACGATCACTTAATTGTTCTACTTCAAGTAAATTTTTGCCAATTTCGGTTTGCAATAGTTGTTGCAGTAATAATGCTTCATCACGACTAATTTGTTGTTGCGCATCAATGGTTTTCTCCCAAGGCACAATCGAGGTCAATTCTTTATAAGCCTCTGATGAGTAATTGTTGATGCTATAACTAAAACCCATATAGATAAATAAAATAACCACCCCAAATAATGCCCCGATAACCCATAAAGGAAATGGCTGCTGGAAGGTTAGATTAGGGACAATATTCTGTCGCCATCCTGGTGATAATTCTCGATGAAAATCGCCTTTGCAAGATTGAATGGCTAAATACGTTTTTTCACGTAATGCTTCTAGTTTTTGATCGCCTTGAGGCTCAACTCTCATTTTTCCAACAAAACCAAGAGTTAAACATAAATACATCAACTCAAGTAAATTACACTTTTCAGAAGGATGACGAAGTGAGGCGTCAAGCAAGGTATAGAAATATTCGCCACCCAAGGTTTCATTGTGAAAAGTAGAAAGTAAACTGTCAGACGCCCAATAGCTTTGCTCTCCCCAAGGCGTATTGAGGACCACCTCATCTATAAAGCAACACAAGCAATATCGAGCAGACTTAATGTCATCTGACGCTAAATTTGCATTACGTAATTGTTGCTCATAATTCTTGATGAGTTCGACACAATGCACCCGTAGAGTATTGACATCATCATGCTCGGTACTATTTCGTAACTGAGTACAAATAGATAAAAGCGTACCCGCAAAATCAACGATTGGGTTTTGCGATAAGCTTAGTTGCGATCGGTTGTCGCGATTATCGGCACGATGATCTTGAATCAAGGTTTTCTGACTATCATCATCGACCTTTGTTTTATTGCCAGCCATACCCGACCCTTTCCCTGGGCGAGGTTTAACGATGGTTTTATCGTTCACAAAATTATCCTTAATGTTTTGGCGTTAAATACTCACGGCCCAAAGTTCAATTTGTAACTCTGGATATGCTCCAGAAATATGCATTGCAACACCGCCACTTGATTTAAGCTTTATCCAATGGCTATTATTTTTATCTAATTGAAAATAGTGATAACCCGCATGGTATGGCACCTGTCTTGGCGCGACTGGGAGGTTGGATATTCCAATACCGGGTAATTGGTTATTAACCAGTTCACGAATGGTTTCAACTGACCCTATTTTAATTTGTGAAGGTAGGCGTTGACGAAGCTCATCATGCGGAACATTTGCTTTAACAGCGAGAATGAATTCAGCATTATCAAGCATACTTTTGTCTGCAATCGTCGAGAAATACACACCAAATTTAGTCTTCTCTAGGATCAGCTCTGTGGCACTTTGTTCCAATACACTACTTAAGCCATGATTAACAATTACCATAGTGTTACTAAACACATAGGTTAAATTATCATGTTGATAGACAGGAAATTTTGGCGGTCGCTTGTTGGGACTACTGAACGTTGAAAGCTCACCAGAAAAACTAATGAGTGTGCGAAATAGCAATTCTGGATGAATATGACTAACAACCCCATAATGTTCAAAAATAGGTTGATACTTATTCAAAAGTTGTAACATTAAAAAGTCTGCTATCGAACTGGAAGTCCCTTGGGATTGACTTAAGCGACCCGCAATGGCTTCTGCACGCTGATTAATCATGCCAGTGACTTCAGTTGTCATATTCATTAAGGTTTTAATGTGTTCAATGCCAATACATGCCGGAATAAACTTTTTATCTAATCGAATCACGCCCTCTTCAGACACATCAATAACCCGAGCGATCGCAATTGAGACATAGCCTGAGCGATCTTCAGTTTGTAACTTTAACCGACAATCTAATTTGGCAACTTGCAGCACTTCCATAGCATCAGAGCCAACACTTGTGTCAACAATGTTGTGATCTTCATAGCTGTAGCGAGTAATTTGATTTTGTTCAGAAGATGAAATATTCATCCCATTGCTTTTCGCAACGGGAAGAACAAGATAAACAAGCTGATCCAATGTACCTGCTGGGACAGTAATAGCCGTTGGTAACGGACTCTGCTCAGGAAGACAAGCCAAGGTGTTATCAGGAAAAACACAATCGATGCGGTCTAATCCAAATTGCCCCAGTGGAAGTAGGCCATAATTGACTTCATAGCTCACAACCCCCCAAGCAAGGGGATTGTTATTCTTGGCAGTTCGCGCTTGTTGATGTTGCAAAAAACGTTCTTGCTGCTGCATATGTTGCGGACGAAGAAACATGCCCTCTGTCCATGCTATTGGGCTAAAATCGCTCATAATTTCCCTATTTATTCACAACAATTATTTTTCAGAGTTATACACAGCTATTTTTTCGATGTTGATAACGACATCATCATAACCAGTAGGATCGACAGCGACGACTGAACGCCAACGAGATGAATCAATATCTCTGTATGCGACAATAACACCAACAAATCGGGTGTTTTGTCCCAGTGTCATGGCATATTCACGCGTTTCTGATGGCTGTAATTCCAACTCATCTTTACGAATAAGATCTGGACCAAGTACACTTTCAGCTGACTCATCAAGGGTAAAAAAATCTTGAGTATCAAAGATAGTTCTTGATGATAATTCAAATATTTTCACCACCACTGGTGATGGCCGATCGTTAATGTCAGGATTGATGTCTGCACTGGCATTAAAGGTAAGATCTGTCGATGGCGGGACGACAGCATTAATCGTTTTACAGCCAGAATTAAGTAATAAAAAGCTTACTAATACAATTTGATATAGACCTAACTTCAATTTCATTTATTAGCCCTTAATAATTTATAATGTTTTAATTTTATTGTCGTATGCTTTAACAAAATCATCTGATAATGCGGCAGCACTGTCTTGCATAAATTCTGTTTTTAAATTGGAATGTAAGCTTTTATATACCTTCCATTGGCGCATTTGTTTCTGTCCCGGCACTAACATGTCTGTAAGCGACTGGTTTTGACTTTTGGCTTCAATAAATTCAGGATCTAATTGATTTAGCAATCCACGGATAGCGCCTAATGTTCCTGCAGTTAACGCGGTATCATGCTTTCGACCGTCATTAAAAGCTTCGGTAATCGCTTGTTGAGATGACAAGAAACTCGCACTTTTCCTTAAAAATAAATTTTGAAATACATCATCAATATTGGCCGAAAATTTCAATGGATTATTTTCACGCTGCTGGAATGTTGTTTGATTGATTCTAAACTCAGTTTTCAGCTTTGAACGTTGACGTAGTGATTCCATCAGGCCAGTCAACATAAACTGCATACTTTGGCCCAGTTCAAACATCAACTCTTCAGTTAGCACATTGACATAATCTTGTTCATTGACTCCCATACCCTGAAAAAACGCTTTGCTTAATGCAGATGAAGGGCTTACCTTTGTACTAACGGGTACTTTGGTATTGGGTGCCTCGGGGGCCACTTTTTTCACCTCCGCTTTTACCGTTTCAGGCACTTTTATAGGGTTAACTGGAGCTTTAGCAACCAGAAGCTCGGGCTCTTGTGGAACAACAGATCGGATATCAGTTTTTGCGTGAGCTTGAAAATGTTGTCCAAAAATATCTTTATCCCATTCTTCTGGAATGGCTACTGGTGGTTGAAAATGGTCTTGTAAATCAGCATTCATCTGCGAGAGACCTGCTGATTGTTGTCGAGATTGGTTCAGTAACATAGCAGAATCAAATCCTGCTAAATCAGATTCAAACCCAGTATCAAGCATTGATGAGGAAGAAGCTGGAATGAGTTTATTTTGCTGCAAAGTAGCAACATGTGGGGCGTCATGTATCTCTTGTTGAGGTTGACTATTAGAGGCCACATGTAACATTTGTAACTTCGCACTGATCTCATAATCACCAAAAGTAAACAGATCATCGTGTTCAATTTTATGCTCACGATTGGTGCCTAACGCTTCGACTGCGCGATTGACATATAATCCGTTGGTTGATAAATCCTCAATGAAAAAATCATCATTGCGCTTGGTGATCCGAGCATGAGTACCAGAAACCACTTTTTCTGGATCAGGCATATGCCAATCACATACATCAGAGCGCCCTAACGTTAAGGTTTCTGTGACATCTTTTGTTATGACCTGCTCAGGGGATAACCTGTGATAACTCACAATCTCTAGCAATAATTCCATTTCTATTACATCTTCCTTCATCAACTTGTTGACTAGCCATCATACCCATTGCGTTATAAGCGTTGAACACCATTTAGACGTTCATACATTTCATTCCCTCTGGCAAATAACTCTCTGGCTGTTTTCAGATATTGCTTATCAAGATACACATTTGCTTGGCGTAAAAAAGAGGCGGCTAAACGTTTATCAAGCGTTAGCAGGGGCTCAAAATCATCGGGTAAATTCGTGGCGAGCCCCCTAACTTCTTTATCAAACTCGTGTAGATCTTTTGGGTTATCTATTGCATCTAACCTCACGGTTAATTGATTAAATGTATCTCGATAATAAACTTCAGCAGCTTCGTATGGATAAACGACCGTTTTACCTTTTGCCGTTAAATCGTGATAGTCATTTAAGCCTTTAACAGCCACTTTCAATTCGGCGCCATATGTAATTAATGACTTAGCCTGCGGGTAGTTTGAAAATATATTTTCGCCAGTTGTAATGAGTGCACTTATTTGATTAATATCATGTTTCTTTAAGGCGTTATCAAATGAGCTTGCATAGAGGGCATATTCTTCATTAGACGCGGTATAAACATATCCAGGCTCGACAAATGTTAACCCTTCAACAATGGCTTGAATATTATTACTTCCCTGTTCATTGTAACGGGCTTGAGATAATAACAGGCTCAATCGTTCAGACAGTGCATCTACAACTGATTGTTTACTTCTCTCTGCTTGGTTTTTTATTTGTAGCAAACGAACTGAATCAGGATAAAAACGTTCTATGTCATTAATAATTTGTGCTATTTTTTCATAATTTTGATACAGACCATTATCGCTTTTCGGTAAGGAAGCTATACGTTGCTCCACAATATCCAACACTTCAGATTGATGTGTCTTTAACAAACCATTCTTAATCAGCTTTTTATCTTCTGGAATATCTTCTATTTGGGCTAATAATGCTGAAGCAGGAATAAATTCAAATGCTTGAACTTCGCTTTTGGCCTTATTTGTCAGCGCGACTTTATTTTGTAAGTCGTCTAATTGAATCTGGTAATATTGTTGAATTTGAAATCCACCGATAACAAGTACAGCACCCGCAGCAATAGCGGTGAGTAGTGGCCAACTTTTACTGTGGAACTTATTGATAATTAGCTCGATGGAAGGCGCACGTTGTACTTTTTTAAGCGCGAGACCTTTTTTCAACATAGGCCATAATCGTGAACTAATATTTTTTGGTTTAATCAACTTATTGTTGGTGATATCAACTTCATTTGCAGCTACACGGTTATAAGGATGTTTACTTGTTAGTAGCTCATAGCTAATACACGAAAAAGCAAAAATATCGTCTGCCGCGCAGGCATCTTCTCCAGATAACTGCTCAAAACTAGCATAAGCTGGGGTATAACCTGTTAAAGGAGAGTCTTGGTCGACTTCGGCAAATGCGTATCGGTCCTCTCTTTGCTGTAAGTTTTTCGCAACACCAAAATCAAAAACTTTAATGTTCCCTTGGCGAGTGAGGAAGATATTTGATGGCTTTAAGTCTGTATGGACAATACCTTGTTGATGAGCATACGATAATGCAGAAGCAATCTGATCAATGATTTTCATTGATCCTTTGAAGTTGATGCCTAATGGTTTTGAACGTTTGATCACTTGGTCTAATGATTCGCCATCTAACCACTCCATTACCATAAAGTGAAAGCCATCATCGGTATCTACATCATAAACTCTGATGATATTTGGATGAGATAGTTTTTGAGTTTGTACTGACTCTTTGATAAGGACTTGCTGAGCTTCGGGTATATCCGATATCTGAGATAATAATACTTTAATCGCAACAAAAGGTTCTGTTACGTTTAATGACTCCAAATAGAGATCTTTGGCGCGGTATATATCACTCATACCACCATGACCAATTTTCGACTCAATTAAATAGCGATTTTTGAAACACTTCCCAATCAAGTTAACTTTATTATTATTTCCAGAATGTTCAAATCCTGCCACAACTGTTTTATCTTCAGCAAAGTGATTTGGTGCTTTACTCTTATCCATAAGTACAGGTTAATCCCTTAATATTATCCTAAAGTATGTAAACTATCTTCCTAGTGAATCAAAATTACCCCAATATGTTGCAGCAAGAAAATGCAAAAAACAACATTTAAAAACTTGCTTAATAACTTTTAAATAAATTCATTAAAATAAACCACCCATTAGTATGTATTAAAATCTAAAAACATTAAAAAGTATGTTTTTAATATAAAAATAAACATCTAATTAACTAAAAAACAGTTTTTCTATTGACCCAATAAAACATTATCGGTAATTTACGATTTCTTTTTAATGGACCACATTTTTAAAGGATTAAACAAATATGAAACGCGTCAATCTTTCATTACCTGTTATTGCGTTATTAACACTTGCGGGTTGTCAATCAGCACCTGTCGTTGTATCTGAACCAATCAAAACATTTTCTATTTCTCCAGAGTGTATTGAATATACATTACAAACAGATAATGAAATGATTATTGGGTTCACACCTGTGTATTTCGAAGTTAATAGTGATAAGTCATACAGTAAGCTTGATACTCACATGTCTTGCGTTGCGACTTACCTCGCCAATAATTCTGATAAAGAACTAAATGTTCAGGGCTTTACAGATGACAAAGGCACAGTTAAATACAATAAAGCGTTGGCACAGCGTCGTGCTGATGGTTTAGTGGAGTTTTTAATCTCTTTGGGCACATCTAACGATCAATTAATTTCGACTACTAAAGTTATTGAAGATAACGGTGTAAAATTAACCAGTTCTGAGCGTTCTAAGACTCGTCGGGTTAACTTTTCCATTACGAATAAATCTTCATAAAAAATGAATTAAAGTATTAATAAAATACTGTAATTCAAGTGTATTTATTATACTTATTATTGAATCTCAGCTTATTACAAAGCTGAGATTCAATAATTTATCAACAAACCCTCAGTTATATCGCTCCTTATTCCATCTAAAAAACCTGCTTACTTATATTATTGTCAATATCTGGACTAAACATGGATTCTCTAAATTTATTTGGAAATTTTAGTCACACGACAGAGCCCATACTGAAGATAATTGTGCTGCGTTAACGCGCATCACAGATAAAACGACTTCTAAAAAATGATAGTATAAAAATGATTAACCGAACAACGTGACTCATCGATTAATCACTGCTCATTGAAAATAGATACTTGAGCATAGTCAATTGAACATAGCCCACAGTGAGGTTAGCGTTCAACATCCTTACTGAGTCTTAATCGAATGAATAACATTATCAATAATAGTAAACCAAACTGAATATCAATAGTCCCGCCGCTGTAATTATTGCTATGTTCCACCTTGGCAATTTTTTCCTCTTTAACTCTCACCTTAAATCGAGCTAACTCATCATCTAAGTTTTTAGTCATATCAGTAACCGCCAGGTCAAAACCTTGCATCGATTTTTCTGCTAAGGTTTCATCGATACCTATGGCTGTGGTTCGTTTTTCGAGCTTACTGATCCCTGGTGCTCTAAAGAGCATTTTCCTACTTTTAATGTCAAACACTGCGGTATCAACAAAGGTTTGTACGGTATTTTCATTGCCTGGAATCACATACATCCCCACGATGGTCCAATACAATAACGCGGCATTATTCTCTACAGACTGAGTCACTTGATCGTAAGACACCAAAGCCATTACGTCGACATCATATAAACGCCCAACTTGTTCTAATGTGTTAAAACCATCACCGCCAGCAAGATAAGTGCTCGGAATGACTTCAATGCGGTCAATATAATCATATTGAACAAAAGCCGCTTTCACTTTTTCAAGTAATTCGTATTGATCTTTACTATGCACAGCCTCTTTTTGAAAGCCTGTTGACGGTACAAAGGCAATACCGACTTTTACCGGTAATGTGAGCAATGGAACTTCGGCGCTATGTACTGCACGGGCTTCTTTATTAGGATACAAAAAGTCCATCAGACTGCTCGAAACAGACTGTTTCCCCGACTGCTGGCTCACCAACATACTGCATGAGGACAATAAAAAAACTGATGCCATCATGCCCAACCATGTTGTTGTTTTCATTTACGCTTCCTTTTAAATTATTTTCCATTTATTGATATCAATGAATCTGTTTATTTCTACAACACGAAAATACATAAATAACCAATCACACCAAATGTTAATTGTTTTCACTACCTTAACATTGTCAATTTCGCTAACCCTTAACTAAAAACACTATAAACCTTTGTTATTTATACACTATAAAAAGTGGCACAGTTAGTGCTTTGATGTATTTAATTAACATTAGTTACAAATGATAACGTGACGTTAACTCGCTTAAGAATAACAATAAGTACATTAGCGTCATTTAATTCAAAAAATATAACACTAGCAGGTACCCCATGGATAGGTTCATCAGCATGAAGAAAATGGCAATTCCTTTACTTTGTATTGCAGTATTGAGTGGTTGCAACGGCGAAGAAGAGCAAGCAAAAAAAGATGAAAAATTTGCTATTCCGGTTGAAACAGCACTGGTCACCACAGGCAATGTATCGTCTTTTTACAGCACCACCGCCACACTCGAAGCACCGGAAGAGTCTCATGTGATGAGCCGCATTGCTGGGATAATCGAAAAGATTAACGTTGAAGAAGGCGATCGGGTTACCAAAGGGCAAATACTTGCGGTAATTGATGCCAAGCGTCAACGTTATGATTTCAATCGTTCAGAAGCCGAAGTGCAGATTATTCAGCAAGAGTTAAATCGTTTAAATAAAATGAACAACAAAGAGTTTATTAGCCAGGATCAAATGGCCAAGCTCGAGTTCAACCTACAAGCTGCTAAAGCACAGCGCGATTTAGCAGAGCTACAAGTTAAAGAAAGCCAAATCACCTCACCCATTAATGGTGTCGTTGCTTCACGCTATGTTAAAACAGGCAATATGGCAAAAGAGTTCCAAGAGTTATTTTATGTTGTTAATCAAGACCAACTTCACGGCATATTACACTTACCAGAACAACAACTTGCTAGTTTACGGGTTGGTCAACAAGCCAGTATTATTCAACAACACCAAGGTACAGCGGCCAATATTATCGATGCAAAAGTGCTGCGCATTAGTCCGATAGTGGATGCTCAAAGCGGTACGTTTAAAGTGACGTTAGCCGTGCCAAATCAAGATGCAACATTAAAAGCGGGTATGTTTACTCGGGTTGAACTTAAATACGACACCCACCTTGATGTACTTACCGTGCCTTATAACGCATTAATCAACCAAGACAACACTCAAGCTTTGTATGTGATAAAAGACACCAAGGCACAACGACGTGAAGTCACCTTGGGATATCGTGAAAATAACACGGTTGAAATTTTATCGGGTGTTGAAGATGGCGAACAAATTGTCATCAGGGGCCAACAAAACCTCAAAGATCAATCATTAGTGGAAATTATTACCCCACTTAGCTTCGCAGCTATTCGATAACGGAGCGGAATAATGTCAATAATTAACACTTCGGTTAAACGCCCCGTCACTGTATGGATGTTCATGTTAGCTGTGATGCTTTTTGGCATGGTAGGGTTTTCTCGCCTCGCGGTAAAACTGTTACCCGATTTAAGCTATCCCAGCGTGACCATACGCACAGCCTATGACGGTGCCGCTCCGGTTGAAATTGAGCAGCTGGTATCAAAACCAATTGAAGAAGCTGTTGGGGTGGTAAAAGGACTGCGGAAAATAAGTTCAATTTCACGTTCTGGCATGTCTGATGTTGTGCTCGAGTTTGAATGGGGCACAAATATGGACATGGCTAGCCTTGAAGTGCGTGAAAAAATCGACACTATCGAGCTGCCCTTAGACATTAATAAACCATTATTACTGCGTTTTAACCCCAATCTTGATCCCATCATGCGCTTAGCTTTTTCTGTACCCAATGCCGATGCGGAACAATTAAAGCAAATGCGAACCTTTGCAGATGAGGAGTTAAAACGACGTTTAGAAGCCTTATCCGGTGTTGCCGCCGTAAGGCTATCAGGCGGGTTAGAGCAAGAAGTTCATATTGAATTAAATCAACAAAAACTAAGCCAATTGAACCTTAATGCCGACCAGGTTAAACGTCGAATAAACGAAGAAAATATCAACCTTTCAGCAGGTAAAGTGATTCAGGGTGATAAAGAATACTTGGTCAGAACCTTAAATCAATTCAATTCTTTAGATGAACTAGGTCAAGTGATTATCTACCGTGATGGCCAAACGTTAGTCAGATTATCTGATATTGCGGTGATTAGTGATGCCTACAAAGAACGCAGTGATATTACTCGCATCGGCGAAGTAGAATCGATTGAACTAGCCATATACAAAGAAGGTGACGCCAATACCGTTGCTGTTGCACAAAAGCTACGATCTGAACTTGAAAAAATCAATCTAGCTAATGAACACAATAAGTTAAAAGTAATTTACGACCAATCTGAGTTTATTGAAAGCGCAGTCAATGAAGTGACATCGGCAGCGTTATTTGGCAGCTTACTGGCGATGCTGGTAATTTACCTGTTTTTACGGGACATTATTGCCACATTAATTATTTCTATCTCGATCCCCTTTTCGGTTATTGCCACCTTTAACATGATGTATTTTGCCAATATCAGCTTAAACATTATGTCGTTAGGTGGTATTGCGTTAGCGATTGGTTTATTGGTCGACAATGCCATTGTGGTATTAGAAAACATAGACCGTTATAAATCTCAAGGCATGAGTAAAGTTGAAGCTGCCGTCACAGGATGTAAAGAAGTCTCAGGCGCCATTTTTGCTTCAACACTCACCACTCTGGCGGTATTTGTCCCTTTAGTGTTTGTAGACGGCATTGCAGGAGCCTTATTTGCCGACCAAGCGCTCACAGTCACGTTCGCCCTACTCGCCTCATTATTTGTTGCCTTAACAGCCATTCCCATGTTGGCATCACGTCAAGGTTTTACTAGCTTGCCGCAACCAGTTGAAGTGGCTAAAAAGCCTAAACCCACTAGCCGAAAAGGAAAAGTGGCCTATTACTTACTGGCTGTGCTGAGCTTTCCATTTAAACTCTTGTTTAGCTATTTGCCTTCAGGATTGTTAACCGCAATTATTGTCATTAGCCGTTTTGTAAGTAGTGTATTTGGACTGTTGCTCAAACCCATCTGCGCTGGTTTTAACTACTTATACCGCATAGTCGAATCAATCTATTTCCGTGTATTACATCACGCTCTTCGCCACCAAGTGTTAACCATTGTGTTAGCACTATTGGTGACCCTAGCGTCAAGCAGTTTGCTGCCTAAGTTAGGTGTTGAGCTAATCCCGCCGATGAATCAAGGAGAATTTTATGTCGAAGTATTATTACCACCAGGCACCGAAGTCAGTGAAACTGATGCTGTATTACAACAACTAGCCCTGTCGATTAAAGACCGTAAAGATGTGAAACACGCCTATAGTCAAGCCGGTAGCGGTGGGTTAATGACATCGGATACTGCAAGAGGTGGTGAAAACTGGGGCCGATTACAAGTGGTACTCGCAGACCCTTTAGCCTTTAATGCGGTTAGCCAGGTATTGCGTAACACAGCAAAAAACATTCCTGAACTAGAGGCTCAAATTGAACACCCTGAATTATTCAGCTTTAAAACCCCGCTTGAAATTGAGCTATCGGGTTATGATTTAGCTCAACTCAAACAAAGTGCAGACCAACTGGTTAATGCCTTGTCTGATTCTGACCGCTTTAGTGACATTAATACTACCTTACGCGATGGCCAACCAGAGATCAGTATTCGCTTTGACCATGCCCGTTTAGCCGCGCTGGGAATGGATGCTCCGACAGTCGCTAACCGCATAGCCCAACGTGTCGGTGGCACTATTGCTAGCCAGTTTACGGTACGCGATCGTAAAGTGGATATTTTGGTGCGCAGTGAATTAAGCGAACGCGATCAAATCAGCGACATTGAATCGTTAATTATTAATCCCAATAGTGCCCAACCAATTCCATTAAGTGCTATTGCCACAATCGATTTGCAAATTGGCCCTTCAGCAATTAACCGTATCAGTCAACAACGAGTCGCTATTGTGTCGTCTAATTTGGCTTACGGTGACTTAAGCGAAGCGGTAATTGAAGCCCAGCAGATATTGGCTAAACAGCAACTACCAAGTTCGATTCAGGCCAGATTTGGCGGCCAAAATGAAGAAATGGAGCACTCATTTGACTCTTTGAAAATAGCCCTCGTTTTGGCTATCTTCCTAGTGTATTTAGTGATGGCCAGCCAATTTGAATCATTGTTGCATCCACTGCTAATCTTAATCGCTGTTCCAATGGCCGTTGCCGGCAGTATTGTGGGTTTATTCATTACCGGGACCCATTTGAGCGTAGTGGTATTTATTGGCTTAATTATGCTAGCAGGTATTGTGGTCAACAATGCGATTGTATTGGTTGACCGTATTAATCAATTGCGCCAAGAAGGTATTGATAAACTGACCGCGATTAATGATGCCGCGCAATCTCGTTTACGTCCTATCATGATGACAACACTAACCACTACCTTAGGTTTATTACCAATGGCAATAGGCATTGGCGATGGCAGTGAAGTTCGTGCGCCAATGGCTATTACAGTCATTTTCGGATTAAGCATGTCAACCTTACTTACATTGTTAGTTATTCCCGCTTTATATGCGCTATTTGACCGTAAACAATATACCCAAAGCGGCGTTGAGTTTAATACCGCGGAGACGCCAACATGAACATCACTCAACTGGCGATAAAGCGCCCCGTCACCACCTGCATGTTTTTCTTGGCCATTATGTTGTTTGGCATGGCGGCCAGTAGAATGCTGCCATTAGAAATGTTTCCAGGAATTGATATTCCACAAATTGTGGTGCAAGTTCCGTACAAAGGCTCCAGCCCTGCAGAAGTTGAACGCGACATCACTAAAGTGCTGGAAGAGTCACTTGCTACCATGAGCGGCATAGAAGAGGTGCGATCAGATTCAACCCAAGACGGGGCGTTTATTCAGCTCAACATGAAATGGGGTGAAGATGTTGCCACCAAAAGCCTAGAAGCGCGCGAGAAAATTGACTCGGTAAGGCATTTATTACCAAAAGATGTTGAGCGCGTCATGATCCAACAGTTCTCAACCGCCGATATGCCGGTGTTAACCATTCGCATATCAAGCGAGCGCGAACTCTCTAATGCATTTGATTTGTTAGACAAACAGCTTCGTAAGCCACTTGAACGCGTTGATGGCGTATCAAAAGTCACCCTTTATGGTGTTGAACAAAAACAGATTGAAATCCGACTTGATGCCGATAAATTGGTCGCATCAAGCCTTAATAGCCTCGATTTACGATCGCGTTTACTGGCAGAAAACTTTGTCATCAGTGCGGGTACCCTAAGAGAAAATTCACGGGTGTATCAAGTCTCACCAAAAGGTGAATTTACCAGCCTTGATGATATCAATAATCTGGTGATTGTGCCGGGTATCCGCTTGCAAGATATTGCGATGGTGAGCTATGCCCTGCCCGAGAAAATTGAAGGCCGACATTTAGATCAAAAATATGCGGTGGGTATTGATGTATTTAAGGAATCTGGTGCCAATTTAGTAGAGGTGTCTGATCGTGTGCTAAGCGTTATCGAACAGGTTAAGCAAGATCAGCAATTTAATGGCATCAAACTGTTTATCATGGAAGACCAAGCCTATGGGGTTAAGTCCTCACTCAAAGACTTATTACTATCGGGCTTAATGGGTGCGGTACTGTCATTTGGGGTGCTGTTTCTGTTTTTGCGTAACCTTAAAATGACCTTAGTGGTTATCTCATCGGTACCGATTTCATTATGTATGACATTGGCTGGTATGTATTTTTTAGGCTACAGCTTAAATATTTTATCGATGATGGGATTGTTATTAGCCGTCGGCATGTTGATTGATAATGCGGTGGTGGTCACCGAAAGCGTGCTACAAGAGAAACAAGCTGGGCACATTGACGACACTTGTCAGATAAAAGCCAACCAACAAGCCGTGTTAACTGGCGTTGAAAAAGTCTCTTTGGCGGTTTTAGCAGGTACATTAACCACCGCCATTGTATTTTTACCGAATATTTTTGGCGTAAAAGTGCAACTGACCATCTTTTTAGAACATGTTGCTGTGGCCATTTGTATCTCGCTAGCGGCTTCATTATTGGTAGCGAAAACATTAATCCCACTGATGCTCAACCACTTTCACTTTGAAGTGCAGGCCGCTAATGACAACAATCGCTTAGGGCGTTTTTATCAACGCAGCCTCACGTGGATATTAACCCGACCAAAACGTTCTGGTGTCATCGCAGTGGCATTGTTGGTATCAACAGCATTGCCATTAAGCATGGTGCAACAAGATCAGGGAGATGGTGAAGGTAATGACCGTTTATACATTAATTACCAACTAGAAGGTCGCCATAATCTAGCGGTGACCGAAGCCATGATTAATAGCATGGAAACGTATTTATACAGCAATAAAGACACGTTTTATATTGATGCGGTTTACAGTTACTACGCCCCGCAAGATGCACAATCAACCATTTTATTACAAAAAGACATCCCAATAGACATTGGTGAGTTAAAGAAAATGATCCGCGAAGGATTTCCTAAATTTTCGATTGCTACGCCACAATTTGGTTGGGGCAATGAAAATAACGGCATTCGTGTAACCTTAACAGGGCGCTCAACAACCGAACTAATCCGCATCAGTGAACAAGTGATGCCATTGCTCGACAATATAGAGGGCTTAGTCGATGTGCGCTCGGAAGTGAATGGCGCCCAACAAGAAGTGGTGGTGGTGATCAACCGAGAAATGGCTGCCCGTCTGGATTTAACCTTAAGCGATATAGCATCGAACATTGCCATTGCCTTAAGAGGGTCGCAGTTACGTTCGTTTCGCCATGATCCTAGCGGCGAACTACGTATCGAACTGGCCTATGACAAAAGCTGGCAGAACTCTTTAGAAAAACTTAAGCAACTGCCGATCATTCGCCAAGGTGACCGAGTTTATACCCTGGACAGTTTAGCTGAAGCAACCGTAGTTCCTCGATTTGATACTATTCGTCATTTTAATCGCCAAACGGCTTTATCCATTGGTGCAAATCTTGAAGATCTCACAACCGAAGAAGCGCAAACCAAAATTACTCAGGTGATGGACTCAGTGAACTTCCCCTACGGGTACGGCTACTCGTTACGCGGTGGTTTTGAACGCCAAGATGAAGACCAGTCCATCATGGCGGTAAATATGATCTTGGCTATCGCAATGATTTATATCGTCATGGCGGCGTTATTTGAATCACTGCTGCTACCGACAGCTATTATCACTTCGATTATGTTCTCAATTACTGGCGTGTTCTGGGCATTGTGGCTCACAGGTACACCAATGTCGGTAATGTCGATGATTGGCATACTTATTTTGATGGGCATTGTGGTTAATAACGGTATTGTACTGGTAGACCAAATTAATCAGATGACACCCGATTTGGATAAGCTAAGTGAGACCATCATTAACGTGTGTATTACTCGTTTACGTCCGGTATTAATGACGGTTGCAACCACAGTGCTGGGATTAGTGCCATTAGCAATGGGAGATACTCAGATAGGCGGTGGTGGACCGCCGTATTCGCCAATGGCCATTGCCATTATTGGTGGGTTAACCTTTTCAACCGTCACCAGTTTGTATTTGGTACCATTATGCTATCAAGCGCTATATCTAGTACGACATAAAGCCGCAATTAGACTAGGGTTAGCCAATACATTTGCTCAAAAACTGCTGCCTTGGACCAAATAATCCTACACTTCAGTTCTGCTGGTACATCATTATTGTTTACAGTAGTCAATGTTTGCTATGGTCAATGTTTGCTATGGTCAATGCTTAATAAGCTACATTGGAGAAGCGTGATTTTATTTAATCAGATGCTAATTCACTGGATGTTGTTGCACGATAAGTGATCAACTTGTTACGCTAGGCAGTATTAATAACAATAAAATAATTGCTATGACAGCAATGAGGGATCGTCATGAAACTAACATTTCAACGTCACATCATCGGACTCAGTGCAGTAGCGATGCTTGCATTAGCTCAAACGTCAGCCATTGCTGATGATAAGTTCAGTGATGTGGTCATTAAATCAAACAAACTAGACAATAATACTTACATGTTTATCGGGGCCGGAGGCAATATTGCGGTTTCAGCTGGAGATGACGGCATATTAATTGTTGATGATCAATTTGCACCTTTAGCCGATAAAATTACCGCCGCACTTAATGATATTCAACCTGGCTTGCCTAAATACATCGTTAATACTCATTACCATGGTGACCATACGGGTGGAAACGCCCACTTTGGTGAAACAGGCTCTATCTTAGCTCATCATAATGTTCTCGAACGTCTCAAAGCGGATAGCAGTACTCCTGCGTCAGCATTGCCCGTTATCACTTATGAAGACAATATCTCAATTCATTTTAATCAAGATACTTTAGAGGTTATCCACCTAGGTCCAGGCCATACCGATGGTGACAGTGTCGTCATGTGGCAAAAAGCCAATATTATTCACATGGGCGATTTATACTTTAAAGACCGCTTTCCGTACATTGATTTAGCGGCGGGAGGCTCTGTAACAGGCTATCGTGAAAACGTCAGCTTGATCCTCGATCGTTTAGACAATAAAACTAAGGTAATACCCGGTCATGGCGAGTTAGCCGATAAAAATGCACTGCTAAAATTCAAGCATATGCTTGATGACAGTATTAATTGGATGCGTGGTGAAATTGAAATGGGCCATGATTTAGCCACCATCAAAAAACAGGGCGTTCCAGCAAAATATGCTAATTGGGCTTGGGAATTTATCTCGGCAGATAAATGGATTGAAACTTTATATCAAGACCTAGCCGCAAAATCTTAACTAACCTGAACTCGGGATAAGAATTGAACTAAACGCCCTCTTTACGATCAGATCTTTCGACCAAGAAGGATTTAATCA